>JAKSCO010000182.1 GCA_022360575.1 Bacteroidales bacterium
TAAGTGGGGCAAATTAGTTTTTCATCCAATCGAAAACCCTGAAACAATCAACCAACGTAGAGCCGAAATGGGGATGACTACAATAGAAAAAGAAGCAAAAAAATGGAAGATTGAATACAATCCAAATGCAGATGTCAAACTAGAAAAAATACATTAAAAAAAATCTCTCCTCCCACACAAATTATAAAATTCTTCGTATGCAAAATAACAGGCATTAAGCTGAGCCATGCCCCGGTCGCTGAGCGCGAGTCGAAGCGCCCGGAATTTACTTGCAATTCCACACCTTGATCATGGTACCTTGAGCGGAGCCGAAAGGTAATCAATAGGGAGTCGAAGGGGAATCCGAAAGGCAATCAATAGGTAGTCAAAACACCCAAAATCAGATATATTTCCTTTTAAAAAACAATAAATAAGAATAAAATACTGCAAATATTTGGTTTTAATCATAATCATTTTGTATTTTCATCAAAACTAAAATTTTATTTACCTTAAAAATTATTAATCATGTCAAAAAATAGAACTTACAACTGTAAAGATGTTGATATGTTGTTGGCATCAAAAACAATTATCGAATCTCTAAGATCAAACCTTTCCGAGCTATCCCTGGTTCGTAGCAACTGGACCGAAGAATATGTCAAAAGTACAGCTACAAAAATCGATAACACAATCGAGACATATTTAGGGCTTGATACCAAGAAAGAGTTAAGAAATGCTTCAGCAAACCTTTCGGCCATACAAACCCCTGCAATCCGAGATTTATCTTTCCTAAAAAAACAACTCGAGGTCGACTTTGCTGCCGAAAAACCAAAACTAAAAGAGATGATTAAAAATCTCGGCTTCGAGAAAAATTTCCGTAAAGTTCAAAATAGCGATCAAGAAGGATTAATCGAATTGCTGTATGCTTTCAAAAAAGGAATGACCGAAGAGTTAAAAACCGAAATAGTTGCTAAAGGAACAAATCCCCAATTAATCGATAGCATTATTGGTTATGCCGATCAAATGAGTCAGGCTAATGTATCGCAAGAAACAAAAAAAGAAACATCAAAAGCCGTTACTCAAGAAGCTCGAATCTCTTTCAATCAGATATACACCGAAATCATAGGTGTTTGTAAAATAGCAAGCTCATTTTATCAATACGATGCATTAAAAAAAGAACTATTTACTTTCGGTAAAGTATTAAGTAATATGAATGCTCCTCGAAAAGTAGAAGCTATTAATAAGTAATACCAAATAAATTTCGAGATCAATCATAAAACAATATTCTGTTAAGGCACAAAACTTTGCGTCTTTCTTTTTATCACTCATTTTGATGTTCTTTTGGTATTATATAAGTTGGAGAGGGAATCCTTTCCTTGAAGATAGATGTTCTTTCAGCAAAGATAGATACTCTTTCAGCAGAGTGGGGAGCTCTCTCAGCAAAGATAGATGCCTTTTCAGCAGAGTGGGGAGCTCTTTTAGCAAAGAAGGGAGCCCTTTTTGATATTCTTTTGGTATTATACTAAAATATAGCGACCATCTTTAAACAAAGATGGTCTGCAATCCAATTCTATTTTATCTATTCTTCTACAATCCATTTGCTATTCTTTTTGTGTTTCTCAATAAACTCTATAATTTGAGATTTTGTCATATCAATATCACAATCATAGTCTGGTTTTACTCCATCCGTGGGTTTGTCATCTAAATCTAAACCATAATACGATTTATGAGAACACGCACATCTTATTTTCGAATAGGGTAATTTAAAAAATACAATATCACCATATGAATTCTTCTGTCCTCCTGTTTCTTGTCCTATAATTTTACCCATATCATATTTCTTAAATATTCGTGCAAAATCATCGGCTGATGAGAAAGTGTAATTCGAAACAACAACTGTCACATCTCCTTTGTAATCGAATTGATTAAAATGATTATTAAACTTTTCAGTATTTACACGAACACCTTTCTTTCTCCAAAACTCCGGCATAAATGCAAGAAATATTGCTAAATGAGGCTTGCTAAAAATATATCTATGATAAAACTTCCTTGTTGGCTTCGAAAATTTAGTCTCAGTTCTATCATACGATTGATACTTTATTTTCGATAATCCTGACAACATATAATTTCCCAAAATGGTATTCCCCCCTGGATTATTTCTTAAGTCAATAATTAAGTGTTCTTCTGATTCCCGAATAGCTTGATCTATTAAATCAAAGTATTTTTTAGTATCACCAAAAAGATCTAAAGTCAAATAACCATAATCATTAATCACTTCAAAATCCCCTTCCAGTTCTTTTTCAGCAGCATACCACGTAGGTTTCGTTCTTCCATTTAGTTTCTTAACTACATCATTCTGCTTATACTTATACAATACCTCAAAACTTTCCATTTTATATAGTAAATACAAGTAAAAAGGCAACTCTAATTCCATTTTAGAAATCTTATAATATCTTTTTTCACCAGGAATATATGCTAATAAATCATTCTTTATTTTATCAATCGATATTCCATTAATGCTAATTAGAGTGGCTCCATCAGGAATTCCTTCATCATTACAACAGATAATATTACCTTCTTTTAGTTTTAATTTCAGAGAAAAAAAGCGACCTGAATTCTTATAATACTCTACCAAATTTCCTCGTCCAATATCAGTCCAAGTATGTCCATCTCCTATCAAATTTATGGTAGCAGCAAGTCCTTTAGAATAATCCAACAAAGAAACCGAATCATTTATTAAATGATCTAATTTCTGTTCAAACTCTTTCTTCGAGATTTTATGATAAAGATTTGGATGAATTTTTTCTAAGTTATCTTTTAAATAAACAACCTCTTCTTCTATCTGTTTTTTTGTTAAAATTATTTCCTGAGAAAAAAGATTTATACTCATAAGTAAAAGCATACATATTTTGAAACACCTATTCTTCAACAGTCGAAACTTTATCCTCATAATGCTTACTAATAAATTCTTCTAAATTATTTTTAAAGTAAGAACAATAATCAATATTAATATTTTCATATTTCTTTTGATTTCTTTTATAAGGACAACCTCCTCCCATACATTGAGGCAAAATTTGACAATCTAAACAATCCGGATTCTCAAGAGGATCATTGGCTATAGCATATCTGGTAATGCATTTATAATTCGAAATCTTAACACCAGTATCATTCAAAAAACCTACTTGTCTCTCTTTTATTCCAACATCGTTCCAACACTTATACAACTCTCCTTCTGGACCAATAACATAACAAAATAAATTCTCAGCCATACACCTTTGTCCTCCCATATCTGGGAAAAAAGACATAGCTTTTAATCCATGCTTTTCCTTGGTTTCTCGCAGAAAAGATATTAAGTCTTCTTTCGAAAAAATACAACTATTTATACTCGTACATGCATTTGTCTCTGTAACAATCCCCGGATATATTTCTATCCCCGGAAACATCTCTGACAGTTCAGTACAAATGTAAAAGAAATCATCCTGATTTGTTTTGTCTACATTTACCCTAAGTTGTATACCTATTACATCTTTATAATTATCATATAAATATTTAATATTTTCTATGATCGTTTCATAGCTCCTTTTAGTCTTAATATGAGGCCTGCGTTTGTTGTGTTTTTCCCCTATTCCGTCAATAGTAATCTGAATCATAGTTATTTTTAGATCACTTAATTCATCAGCAACTTCTTTAGTTAAAAGATAACCGTTCGTAATCAAAGATGACTCAAACTGAATATTGTTATCTTTCAGTTTTTGAGTTATACTTACAATTCGATCATAAGCAAGTAATGGTTCTCCTCCTAACCAATCTATACTCAAAAATCGTCTTGATTTCTCAGAGATGATATAATTAATTAATTTTTTCTCAGTTTCATCTGTCATGTATATCGAAGGTCTCTCACTTTCATAACAATATACACAGTTAAAATTACAATCTAAAGTTGGCAAAATACTAAGACTCTGAACATCCTTAAATGTCCTGTCCAACAACGATTTTAATTTTAATTTATTGATAGTATCTTCTTGTGTATCTTCAGTAATTATAGAAGCTTCAACTAAGCGAGAGTGTATTTTATGTTCGCCATTATATTCTCCTCTTTCAATTGTTTTTTGCAGATTTTTTATGTCCTCATGAACCGCATCATCAATTTCCCACAATGCATTTGACAAACTGTTATAAAGTAATTTCTTTTCCTTGTTATTAAATATAACATTATATTTCGACCAATAATATCTATTCATCCTATTTATGTAATTAAAAATAAACAATTTCAAAATGTAGGTGATCTTATTTTTAAAAGTCACCTACATCTAAAAAGAGTCTTGTGTGTTAATATTCTATTTTTGAAATCTCATAGATTCACCCAACATACAGACGTCCCCGGCTTCTACATTTTATATCACACTTTATACGAACTATCATATACAATACAAATAGAACCTCAATGCCTTATGCGACAAAGGAATATTGCAGAATATTTTAATCAGAATTTAACAACCAATTTGCAACAAACATTTCATTTAACTTAAATGAAATAAAGCCTATGGTTTTTGCTTTTAATATGTTAGTCTTTACTAGAGTAGATCATTTCAAAATGTAGAGTATTCTTTTTAGAAATAATCTTTGCATGTTAATACATACTCTATGAAACTTCATTAAGTTCCTATAGCTTTAAATATTATATTGTTTAATATAATACTTCCTCAAATTCTATTGATTGAGCTACTATTTCGTCGTCTGGTTTTTGGATTACAGTTCTTCCGTTACAGCCAATTCGAATTACACAACCAATTCGAATGCATCCATTGTGTTTCTTACGACAGATACAAATAGCTCCTCCTCTTAGTTGAGCTAATTCCTCTGTAGAGAGACTTTCCATGTGGTTTGCTAACGACATTAGTCCTGTGTTCTCTTTTTCAATAATTTTAATTTTATTCATAACTAAATTTTTTAATTAGTAAACATGAAGATTGCGCAATTTCTTCTGGAATAAAGATTTTTAATAAAATTATCAAAAACAAGACATGTACAAAAATTAGCCTGAATGACATAAAACAAACGATAGAATGCATTATTTGGCTTAAATTGGGTAATGAAACTGGTTTATTTTTGTAGCAAAACTGTGTTTGAAATTACGCGAAATAGATAATTTCTCCCCAGTATCGGTTACTAGATAAGAATCAGTGCTTATCATATATTTATTTACATGCTTAATATTTACTATACAAGAGCGATGTATTTGTATAAATGAATCTTGAGGCAATTTCAGAATTAATTCTTTTATATTATAATTTATTATAAAATTGCTATTAAAGGTGTGAAGCTTTGTTTTTGTTTGCCATAATTTGAAATAAATGATTTCGTTTAAATTAAGTAGTATTTTAAAAGACCTTGTTTTAAAAACTAATTTTTTCATGAATGTCTCATTTTGCTGATAATTCAAGATACCCCCGTCCATTAATTTATTCTTAAATATAGGAAAACTTTCTCTGTAAATCCGAATTATTTTCGTATTGATTCGATAATTGCCTGAAATTATGACAAATAAATTTTTAGTTCTTTTTCTATTTAAAGAGATTATTGCTTCTTTAATTTCACAGAATATAGAGATACATCTTATTTTCTGATACAAAAAACAAAAAAGTTGTTGATATTTTATTCAGAGTATCACTTTGAAAAAGTAATATTTGATAAAGAAAAAATAGTGTCGATAAAACAATTATGATTTCTTTCAGCATCAAATTTCTCATTCCCATACAACGAAATAGCTTTCCTTACCGACAAATCCTTAAAACTGTGCATATGGTGCAATCCCATAACAAAATCATCCTCCGAAAACGAAGGCTTAAGTAAATATCCCACCTTATTATTAACAGCTTCTGCAATTCCTCCTACATCAGTAGCCAATATCGGAACACCAAAACAAAGAGCTTCCATTATCGAAACAGGCATTCCCTCGCTCGACGATGTTGTAACAAAACAATCCACCTTATTATGCTTGTAAAAATCTACTACATCCTTGTTCGGAAGCACACCATGAAATTTATACTTAATACCCAACCGAGGTAAAAGCTTCCTTGCAAGTTCTTCTATTTCTGCTTGCAGGTTTCCTGCTCCAATATGATGCCACGATATATCAACATTTGTGTGTTGTGTTTTATATGCAGCAAGTCCTTTTATAATCAAATCAATTCGTTTAACCCGAAATATATTGCTACACGAAAGAATCGATAAACAATCCTTTTCGCTATACGAACTTATAATACTTTGTGGTTCTATCCCCAGTGTCGAAACTTGTAACTTCGAGTCCGGGATATTCTGATTACTCTTTAAGTAACTTTCTCCTTTCTTCGAAACCGGGAATATCTTTGCAAAATAATCGTATATAGCAAATCGCCGAAAAGGAATATAACATCCCGTATCCTTCCTGTTCTGAAAAATATCAGTTCCGTGAGCTCGCGATATCAAAGTAAAATCAAAACCTTTCTTCTTTAGCAATGCCCCTGCATAAGCAGCATAATAAAACCAATACGAATAAAATATAGTATCCGAATTTAAATACTCCGAATAATAACGCTTTATATATCTCGATATAATCAACGAAAAAGTCGAAGCTGCAATCAATTTCCTAAATTTCTGAGGACGAAAAAATATCGAAGGAAATAATCTTAACTCTTTCCAAAAAAAAGGATTAAGTAAAACAATAGGAAAAAAAAGAAATATCCATTTCTCAAACCGTATCAGTTTGTCTCTTAGTTTAGATTCAATACTACAATTCCTAGGGAGCTCTCGTAAAACTCCGACATTACTAATTATAGGAAAAATAACAACATCTACATTTTCTCTTTTTCCCCACTCATCAATTTCTGTTTCAAGAAAAGTCTCTCTGTTGGCAAACGGAAAACTATCAGTAAATAATAAAACCTTAATCCTATTCATAAAAATTATTCCATAAATATTTTTACCAAAGCTACGTTAATTAAAAGTAAAAAGTAAAAAATACACTTATAGTAATTCAATAAATAGTAATATTAAGCACGAGTATTGTTTTATATTAAGATTAGAATCAAAACATATTATGGATATTACAACTATTGAATACCAAAATATTTTTCAACCCCTACTTACTATATGTTAGAAATGTTGATTATTCATGTTATATTTGAAAATAAAACAAAATTAATTTAAAGTTATGAATAAAGAACGCAAGTTAGATATACTCAAGATTTGTCTTCCGCATATTGTTGCTATTTTGGTGTTTATTGTCTTAAATTCTATATATTTTTCGCCACAGCTAAGAGGCGAAAAGCTGCATCAACACGATAAGTTACAGTCTATAGGAATGAGTCGCGAAACCGATGAGTTTCGATCTAAAACCGGAACCGAAGCCTTGTGGACAAATGCTGCATTTGCCGGAATGCCTGCATATCAAATATCTGTTGCTTATACCAACCCATTAAAAAAAATAAACAACTTTATATTAAAACTAATACCCAGACCTATTGGATATTTTTTATTGTTAATGCTAGGTTTCTATATCATGTTATTATGTCTTGGCGTTAATCCTTGGTTAGCAATCGTCGGAGGTATAGCTTTTGGTTTGTCATCGCTTAATATGATATATATAGCCGGTGGACATAACACCAAAATTCATGCAATATCTTTTATCCCACCTATAATAGGAGGTTTGTTTTATGCTTATCGAAAACATATGATTAAAGGAAGCTTTATTGTCGCAGTTTTCCTTTCATTACATATCTCTGCAAACCATATCCAGATGACATACTATGCTGTGTTTTTAATTGCGGCAATTGTAATTATGGAGTTTTACCTTTTCCTTAAAAGAAAAGAAATCCTAAAGTTTACTAAAATATCAGCATCCTTATTTGTTGCTGTAGCAATAGCTTTAGCCATTAATATAACAAATCTGCTAACAACCTTCGAGTATAGCAAATACTCAACCCGAAGTAAATCCGAACTTACCATTAAAAACGAAGATATAAAAACAAAAGCTTTAGATCTCGATTACATAAAACACTATAGCTTAGGTTTTGGCGAAGTATGGTCTATTGTTATTCCTAATGTAAAAGGCGGAAAAATGGAGCTAATAGGCAATAACAAAGAAATGTTAAATAAAATTAATCCAAACTATAGAAAAGTAATGGCAGGGCAGCTTACCTATTGGGGCGAGCAAAATGCTACCGGAGGTGCAATATATTTCGGAGCCTCTATATTTATCTTGTTTATATTAGGATTATTCTTTGTTAAAGAAAAACAAAAATGGGTGTTGCTTGCTATTTCATTATTGGCAATCATCCTATCGTGGAAATACGGAAGCCTTGTCGATTGGTTTATTAACAATTTCCCTATGTTTAATAAATTTAGAGATACAAAAATGATGTTAATACTTGTGCAAGTGGCATTGCCTTTATTAGCAATCCTGTTTCTTAAAACAATTTTAACCGAAACAATCGATAAGAAAAAATATTTATATGTAGTAGGTAGTGTGCTAGGAGTATTCTTAATTATTTATTTAAGCCCCGATACCTGGTTTAGCTTCTTTAGCAACAACGAAGTTACCTATTTCAACAAACTGGCAGTTTCATACAGAACAAATCCAAATGCACTAAATCAAATTAATGATATCAAATCTCAGCTAAACGATATCCGAATTGATGTATTTAAGAAAGATGTAATACGAGCCGTATTTTTTATGTTCGCAGTAGGGCTTGCGGTTTATTTGTTTATGATCAAAAAAATAAAAACAAATACATTAATTCTTGTTGTTGCTTGCCTTGTCGTAATTGATATGTGGACTATAGATAAAAGATATCTTAACGAAGATAATTTCGAAAGTGTACGAAAAGAAAGAACTTTTTATAAAAAAACAAAAGCCGATCAAGCAATATTAAAAGACAAAGACCCTAACTTTAAGGTAATGAACTTAACTGTTAGTACATTCAACGATGCTAGTACTTCTCTTTTCCATAAGTCGATCGGAGGATATCATGGAGCTAAAATGCTTCGATACCAAGAATTAATCGAGCATCATATCTCTAAAAACAATATGAATGTATTAAATATGTTAAATACAAAATACTTTATTGTCCCCAATCAAAAACGACAGCCTGTAGCTCAATTAAATCGCGAAGCATTAGGTAATGCTTGGTTTGTTCAAGATTATAGAATAGTAAAAAATGCCGACGAAGAGATAAGTGCCTTGTCCGATTTCAATCCTAAACGAGAAGCAATCATCGATCAGCGGTTTGCCCAGTTTGTCGAAGGAAAAAACTTTGTAAATGATACTTCGGCATTTATTAAGCTTACATCTTACAAACCCAATCATTTAAAATACCAAACAAATAGTCAACAAGATCAGTTAGCTGTTTTCTCCGAAATCTATTATCCAAAAGGGTGGAATGCTTTCATTGATGGGCAATCCGTTAGCCATTTCAGAACAAACTATGTCTTAAGAGCTATGGTTATTCCTGCCGGAAAACACAATATCGAATTCAAGTTTCAACCCAAATCGTATTCGCTAGGAAATAAAATATCTTTGGCCGGATCTTCTATTTTAATAATACTATTAATCTTATTGTTTGGTCGCGAATTGTTAGCTCTTTATAAGAACAAACAAAAAGACTGATAAATTTAATTAAAGATGCAAAGTTTATTTTGCATCTTAATTATTCATGTTAATTTGTATCTTTGTGCTATTCATAAATAACTATGAGCAAAAAAGAAATTAATGTAACCAAACGACGATTAAGAAGTTCATATCTAACTTCTATTATTAGTATTTCATTAGTGCTATTTCTTCTCGGAATGCTCGGACTATTAGTATTAAATGCTAAACGACTATCCGATCATGTAAAAGAAAATATCGGATTTACTGCTATTCTGAAAGAAAATGCTAAAGAAGTTGATGTAATTTTATTACAAAAAAGTTTGGATGCTTCAGAGTATGTTAAATCAACAAAATACATTACTAAAGAAGAAGCTGCTCAAAATTTAAAACAAGATTTAGGCGAAGACTTTATTGATTTCTTAGGGTTCAATCCCTTACTGGCATCTATCGAGGTAAAATTCTATGCCGATTATGCAAATCCTGATAGCATTGCTAAAATCGAAGAAAATTTCACACATTACGAGCTTGTGAAAGAAGTGTTTTATCAAAAAAATTTGGTAAGCCTTATCAACGAAAATGTCAAAAAGATAAGTCTAATCATTTTAATATTTAGCGGACTCTTATTTTTAGTTGCTATTACACTTATAAATTCAACAATACGTTTATCTGTGTATTCAAAACGATTTATAATTAATACAATGCAGTTGGTTGGAGCTACTCGTAGCTTTATCCGTCGTCCGTTCTTATATCGAAGTGCAGGAAACGGAATATTAGCTGCTATTATAGCTATTGGGCTTTTAGTTGGAGCTCTTTATCTTGTACAACAAGAATTTGAAGATATTATTAGTATTCAGGATATAGAAATAATCGGAATATTATTCCTGGGAGTATTTCTTGTTGGGATTATAATAAACTGGATATCTACCTTTTTTGCTGTTACAAAGTATTTAAAAATGAAAGTTGATAAATTATATTATTAATTAAAAAATGTTCTGATGTCGAAAAGTAATACACCGAACGAAAAAAAAATAGAATTTGCGTTAAGTAAAGAAAATTATAAATTATTGGGTATAGGGTTTGTAATTATTGTTATAGGCTTTCTTCTTATGATGGGAGGGAAAGCCGAATCACCCGATGTTTTTAACGAAGAAGTTTTTAGTTTCAGGAGAATCACTTTAGCTCCAATTGTTGTGTTGTTTGGATTCGTATTCGAAATTTATGCAATAATGAAAAAACCTAAAGAAACTAAAGAATAAAAATCATATAAATTATAAAAGATGGATTGGTTAGAAGCTTTAATCCTTGGAATTATTCAAGGATTAACGGAGTTTTTGCCTGTGAGTAGCAGTGGGCATTTAGAGTTGGGTAAGCATATTTTAGGTATTGAATATACCGAAAACTTGACATTTACTGTGGTAGTTCACGGAGCAACAGTATTAAGTACAATTATTATTTTTTGGAAAACAATTGTAGAATTATTCCGAGAATTATTTAAATTTAAATGGAACGAGTCAACAAAATATATTGTTAAAATAATCATATCAATGTTGCCTGTATTAGTTGTAGGTTTATTTTTTAAAGAGCAAATAGAGAGTTTATTTATCGGGAATATCCTATTTGTAGGATGTATGTTATTAATAACAGCTGTATTGTTAGCTTTTACTTATTATGCTAAAGAACAACAAAAAGAGATCTCATTCAAAGATTCGTTTGTGATCGGAATAGCTCAGGCTTTAGCTGTAATGCCCGGAATATCGCGATCAGGAGCTACCATTGCCACTGGGTTGTATTTAGGCAATAAGAAAGAGTTTATCACAAAATTTTCTTTTCTTATGGTTTTAGTTCCTATAATTGGAGCCAATGTAAAAGATCTTATGGATTTAGATATAAGCACTCATCCCTTATCGATGAAGCCCCTAATAATAGGATTTGTTGCAGCTTTTTTTACTGGCTTACTCGCTTGTTCGTGGATGTTGAAAATAGTAAAAAAAGGTAAATTAATTTATTTTGCTGCCTACTGTTTAGTGGTGGGGGCTATTGCAATTATTTTTTCTATTATATAAGTTATATGAAATTTGAGGTAGAAAATATAGAAGAGTTTCAATCAGGAAAAATAATCCCAATTAATAAACCATACGAGTGGACTTCTTTCGATGTAGTAAAGAAAATCAAAAATCAAATTGGGAAAAAATTAAGACAAGCTTTAAACATTCGATTAAAAAACTTTAAAGTAGGGCACGCCGGAACTTTAGATCCTTTAGCCGAAGGCTTGCTTATTGTTTGTACAGGAAAAGCAACAAAGCAAATAAATGGCTTAATGTCCGACGAAAAAGAATATGTTGCTACTGTCGAACTAGGGAAAACAACCCCATCATACGATCTGGAAACCGAATACGATCAAGAATTTCCTACAGATCATATAACTCAAGAATTGGTTCAAAATGAATTAAAAAAGTTTTTAGGTGAACAAAACCAAACTCCTCCTGTTTATTCTGCAAAGAATGTAAATGGTAAAAGAGCATACGATTATGCTCGAAGTGGAGAAAAACTTGTATTAAAATCAAATAAAATAGAAATAAAAGAGATAGAATTAATTGAATATGACTTACCTAAAATAGTATTACGAATAGTTTGTAGTAAGGGGACTTATATTCGCTCTTTAGCCCATGATATCGGGAAAAATTTAAATAGTGGAGGACATTTAGTTCGCCTAATTCGAACACGGATAGGAGATTATAAGTTAGAATCTTCTGTAAGTGTGCAAGATTTTGAGAAAATTTTATCAACTTTGTAACTATTTTAAAAATGCTGCGTACAAGCAGGGCACGAATGTATAATCTATAAAAAGCGTTATAATACATGAAGTTATCCAAATTTAAGTTTGATCTTCCAAAAGATTTAATAGCAAAATTTCCGGCAGAAAATAGAGATGAATCACGTTTACTTGTAGTACATAAAGATACAGGTAAATTTGAACATAAGATATTTAAAGATGTCGTAAATTATCTCGACGATAAGGATGTTATGGTATTCAATAATACCAAGGTTTTTCCTGCTAGACTTTATGGAAATAAAGAAAAAACTGGAGCTAAAATCGAAGTATTCTTATTGCGAGAATTAAACAGGGAGCAGAGATTGTGGGATGTGTTGGTTGATCCAGCAAGAAAGATAAGAATTGGAAATAAACTATATTTTGGGGAGGATGATTCGTTAGTTGCTGAAGTAATCGATAACACTACATCTAGAGGTCGTACTCTTAGATTCTTATTCGATGGTTCTTACGAAGAATTTAAGAAAACATTATACGGACTGGGCGAAACCCCATTACCTCGTTTTATTAACAGAGAAGTAGAACCTGAAGATAGCGAAAGATATCAGACAATTTATGCAAAACACGAGGGAGCTGTTGTTGCTCCTACTGCAGGAATGCATTTTAGTCGAGAGTTGATGAAACGATTAGAAATTAAAGGTGTTGATTTTGCCGAAATAACCTTGCATGTTGGTTTAGGTAATTTCCGTACAGTTGATGTTGAAGACCTTACTAAGCATAAAATGGATTCTGAAAAAATTCACATTTCAGAAGAAGCTGTTAATGTTGTTAATCGAGCAAAAGATAATAAAAGTAACATTGTTGCTGTCGGAACTACAGTTCTTAGAACATTAGAATCTTCAGTATCAACAATGGGGCATCTAAAACCTTATGACGGATGGACTAATAAATTTATTTTCCCTCCATACGAAGTAAGAGTTCCTAATATGATGATATCGAATTTTCACTTGCCATTATCTACATTGTTAATGATGGTTTCGGCATTTGGTGGTTACGATACTATAATGGATGCTTACAGAACTGCCATTAAAGAAGAATATCGATTCGGAACATATGGCGATGCTATGTTAATTTTATAACTTAATATATTCAGAAATTAAAAGGGTTGTTATTAAAACATCCCTTTTGTTTTTTAGCAATGTTCCGAATAATGCTCTGGATTTATAATCTCTCTATATTTTGCAACTATTTTCTTAAAATCTTCCCATGCTGGGCGTTTTAATTTTTCATTTCGTAGTAAAGCCGAAGGATGAAACGTTGGCATAACCAAGCGATTATTCCATTGCATCCATTCTCCTCGTACTTTCGTTATTCTAGCATTAGGGTCAATTAAACCTTTTAATGCTGTTGCTCCCAGAAGAACTATAATCTTAGGATCAATTAATTCAATTTGTTTGTACAAATAGGGAATGCAGGTTTCTCTTTCTTCAAGCAAAGGATCTCTATTGTTTGGTGGTCGGCATTTTACAATATTTCCAATAAACACATGTTCGTTTCTGTTAAATCCACAAACAGCAAAAATTTTATCAAGCAACTGCCCTGACTTTCCAACAAAAGGGCGTCCTCGTTGATCTTCATAATATCCGGGACCTTCACCAATACACATAATTTCAGCATTGCGAAATCCTTCGCCAAATACAACTTTGTTACGTGTTTTACTAAGACTGCATTTAGTGCAATTTAAAGTTTCCTGCTTTAATAAATCAAACTGATCCATATCCATCTTTAACTCATAATATTCTGAGGAGTTCCATTAAGCCATTTAGTAATATTATCTATTACAATTTTACTTCGTAACTGGATTGCTTCTTTTGTTGCATATCCAATATGAGGAAGTAAAAGAGTATTTGGTGCATCAAACAAAATATAATTCTTTTCTAAAGGAGGCTCTTTTTCGTAAATGTCAATGGCTGCTCCAGCAATCAATCCTTCTTTCAAGGCCGTTTTTAAAGCTAAATTATCAACAACTAAAGCACGAGCGGTATTTATTATTATCGAATCCGATTTCATTAAATCAAGCTCCTCTTTCCCTATAAAATTTTTGGTTTCTTTAGTTAGAGGAACATGCAAGCTCACAATATCACTTGATTTTAATAATGTCTCTAAGTTAACTTCTTCAACATCTTTTATATTTTTTTGCGAACGATTATAAGCAATAACTTTACATCCAAAAACATTAGCTAATTTAGCTACTTGTTGCCCTATTTCTCCAAGGCCTATAATCCCTAAAGTTTTTCCATGCAATTCGCTTCCAAAGAATCCTTCGCGAGATAATCCTTTTCGTGTCTGATTATCCCCCCAAACAATTCTACGGAGTAAGTTAATGATACTTCCAATTGTTAGTTCAGCAACTGCATGATTTGAGTATCCGGCAGCATTAGATACAAGTATGTTTTTCTTATTACAAAGATCCATTGGTAAATGATCTACTCCTGTAAAAGCAACCGAAATCATTTTTAAATTCTCGCATGAATTAATTACGTCTTCAGATATATTTATGTTGCTTAGAATTAAAATATCAGCAGAAGCTACTCTTTCAATAATTTCTGCATTGTTTTTAGGTTTTGTGGTATAGTTTATAAAACTGTGCCCCAATGAGGTAAATTTTGTTTTTAACTGATCTATTTCGGGATTTGATATTCCAATGGGTTCAAGCAATATTATCTTCATTTGATTTTAATTTATGAGATTTATCCTATCCAAAAAATATATTTATATAATATTTTATGTAATCAGGGTCGATTATTTAGAAAGTAAAAATAAAAAAAGGAGTTCAAATATTTGAACTCCTTTTGATAATATTATTAGTAAAAGATTACTGTTTGATAGAATATCTCTTGAATTCAGTAACAGTTAAATCTTTATCTTCTTGTTGTAAGTATTGCTGAACAGACATTTTATTTTCTTTAATAAAAGCCTGATTTAATAAAGTATTCTCCTTAAAGAACTTATTTAATTTCCCTTGAGCAATTTTATCAACTAAATTTTCTGGTTTTCCTTCAGCTAAAGCTTGATTTTTACCAATTTCAAGTTCTTTTTCGATAACATCCTGAGGAACTTGTTCTTGGTTTACAGCTACAGGTTCCATTGCAGCAACCTGCATAGCAACATCTTTACCTACTTGTTCTTCAACTTGGTTTTTGTTTAAACCAATTAAAGTAGCAAGTTTTTTATCGCTATGGATATAAGCAGCAACTTGTGCTGATTCAAGTTTATCAAAGAAAGATAATTCTAATTTCTCTCCAATAACTCCTGTTTGCTCTACAATTTTATCAGCTACAGTAACTCCTTCAAAATCCAATGATTTTAATTCATCAAGATTTGTTGGATTGTTAGCTAAAGCTTTTTCTAAAATCTCATTAGCAAACTTTACAAAATCTTCGTTTTTAGCAACGAAATCAGTTTCACAATTTAAACAAACTAAAGCACCTTTAGTGTTATCTTCGTTTGTTTTAGCTAAAACAACTCCTTCAGAAGCTTCTCTGTCTGAACGCTTGCTAGCAAGAGCCATTCCTTTTTCACGAATGATTTGTATTGCTTTGTCAAAATCACCGTCAGTTTCAACTAATGCCTTCTTACAGTCCATCATTCCGGCACCAGTCATTTTTCTTAATTTATTTACATCAGATGCAGTAATAGCCATTTTTATAATATTTTATAATGAATTATTCTTTTGTTTCTTCTTTAGCTTCTGCTTTTGTTTCTTCTTTAGCAGCAGGAGCTTCTTCTTTTGATTTACGAGCACTTGTCTTTTTTACATCTTTCTTAGCGCCTTTATCTTTAGAAGCTGCATCTTTTTCTTTCTCCATTTTTCTTTCGCTTAATCCCTCTTTTATAGCGTCAGTAATTTTATCAAGAATCAACGAAATTGATTTTGATGCATCATCATTAGCTGGGATAGGAAAGTCAATTGGAGATGGATCTGAGTTAGTATCAACAATACCAAATAATGGAATATTTAATCGTTGAGCTTCTCTAACTGCAATATGTTCTTTTGATACGTCAACAATAAACATAGCTGCAGGAAGTCTTGTCATATCGGCAATACTTCCTAACATCTTTTCTAGTTTTGCTCTTTGACGTGTAATTTGAAGTTTTTCTCTTTTTGCTAAGTTTTTGAATGTACCATCAACTTCCATTTTATCAATCGAAGCCATTTTCTTAACAGCTCTTCTAATAGTTGGGAAGTTTGTTAACATTCCTCCAGGCCAACGTTCTGTAACGTATGGCATTTGAGTTGTTTTTACTTTTTCAGCAACAATTTCTTTAGCTTGTTTTTTAGTAGCTACAAATAAAATTTTGCGACCAGATTTAGCTATTTGTTTGATAGCATTACAAGCTTCTTCTAATTTTGCTTCTGTTTTTTGTAGGTCTATAATGTGAATACCATTACGTTCCATGAAGATATATGGAGCCATTGCGGGGTTCCATTTTCTTTTCAAGTGTCCGAAATGAACACCTGCTTCTAATAACTCATTAAAACTTGTTCTTGACATTTAATTAATTTTTTAACGTTTACATTCTTTTGTCTAACCAATTGCCGAGTAGCTCCTTACAGGACGTCTCAACAATTTAGATACTAAACGGAATATTATCCAACAGAATATTATTCTATCGTTTACTAAATTGAAACTTCTTGCGCGCTTTTGGTTGACCAGGTTTTTTACGTTCTACTACTCTAGAGTCACGAGTAAGGAATCCTGCTTTCTTTAAAGCATCTCTATGCTCTGGATCTACTTCGATTAAGGCTCTTGATACACCTAATCTAATAGCTTCTGCTTGTCCTTTTATTCCTCCTCCGAAAATATTTACTTTTACATCAAAATTTCCGGCAACTTCTAATAAATTTAGAGGTTGTTTCGCTACGTACTGAAGAGTTTCTGTAGGGAAAAATTCACTAACTTCACGATTATTAATTGTAAAATTTCCTTTCCCTTCGCTTAAATAAACCCGAGCAACAGCTGCTTTTCTTCTACCTAAAGTATTTATTACTTCCATGATACTTATTTAATTGAGTTTAAATCTACTTTTTTGGGCTTTTGTGCGTCTTGACCATGCTCGCTACCTTCATAAACATAAAGGTTTTTAAATAATTGTCTACCAAGACGATTACCAGGCAACATACCTTTTACTGCTTTCTCGATAATTGCAATAGGTTTCTTCTCAAGCAATTTTGCTGGTGTAGTAATTTTTTGTCCTCCTGGATATCCTGAATGACTTACATATTTTTTCTCAGTCATTTTGTCTCCAGTTAATTTTACCTTACTAGCATTAATAACAATAACATTATCTCCACAATCAACATGAGGAGTGAAAGAAGCTTTTTTCTTCCCTCTTAAAATCATTGCAACTTTTGAAGCTAGTCGGCCTAATACCTCGTCTTGCGCGTCAACAAGAATCCATTCTTTCTGAACGGTCGTTTTGTTTGCTGATACTGTTTTGTAACTTAATGTATCCACTTTTTGACTCCTAACTTTTTAATTAATAACTAAATACATTATTGGTCTCTGTATTTTACGGATTGCAAAAATACAATTATTTTTTATAAATCAAGAAATTTATAAAGTTTTTTATTGTTAATATATTGATCTACAAATTGTAGTTGTTTCTCTATTTTTTCATAGAAATTGCAAATAAACACAAATTATTGAAATTGAAAAGTTTTTATTAAATTCTGAAAAATATAATGACTGAGGACTTTATAAGTTTAGCTTATTTTAATTAACCTTGCGTTTTTAGTATTTTAAAATGGTTTTATGAATATATTAGGACTTAAACAGAATCACGAGAAATTATATTATTATATTTTAATTCTTACAGCTATTTGCTTACCTGTCTCTAAGTTTGCTTTAAGTGTATCTATGATTTTGTTAATTATAAATTTTTTATTTGAATTAGATTTTAGAAAAAAATTAGAAATACTAAAAAGGAATAAATCAATTGTAATTTTTTGTGGAGTATTTGCTATTCATGTTTTATGGTTAATAAATTCTAAAGATTTCAAATATGCTTTTCATGATATTGGGAATAAAGCTATTCTTATTCTTTATCCTATAATTATAGGAACATCTAAGTATTTATCTTTAAAAAAGATTAAAACTATTGTTTTATGGTTTTCAGCTTCGTTGTTGGTATCAACACTGATTAGTACTTATGTATTGTTAGGTTTTTCTAGTATTGATATTTCAGATATTCGAAATATTTCATTGTTTATGTCTCATATTCGAATGAGTTTATTAATTAATATGAGTTTATTTGCTTTATCCTACTTTTTCCTTTCCGCTGAGGTTAAATTAAGAAAGATCGAAATATATGTTTTCCCTATAGTTGTTATTTGGTTTATTGTCTTTTTGTTCTTATTAAAATCTCTTACTGGCATAATAATTTTCTTAATTCTTTTATTTGGTAGTTTTTTGTATCTATCATTCAAGTTAGAGAATAGAATTTATCGTTTATTGTTTAAGTTTCTATTTATTGCAATTTTTTTATTTGTTAGTTTATTTCTTACTATTTCTATAAATAAATATTATAATATAGAAAATATAAATTTTTCTGAACTAGAAAAGTATACTCAATCAGGAAATAAATACCAACATTTTACGAGTGAATATCAGACTGATAATGGGCATTATACATGGGTTTATATTTCGGAGAAGGAATTAAAAAACGAATGGCAAAGGAGAAGTAGATATAAATACGATGGCAAGGATGATAAAGGTCAAAATTTAAAAATTACCTTAATTAGATATTTAACATCTCGGGGGCTTAGAAAAGATTCTATAGGTGTTGCCTCATTAACAAATAAAGATATTAAAAATATAGAATCGGGTTTAGCAAATTATATTTATGAAGATAAGTATGCTGTATATCCTTTATTGTATAAAGTTATATGGCAGATAGATATGTATATGAAAGGTCGTAGTCCTGCAGGGAATTCTGTTACACAACGATTCGAGTTTTTGAAAGCAGCTAAAGGGATTGTTGAGAATAATTTATTGCTTGGGGTTGGTACGGGAAATGTAAAAATAGCATTTGCAGTACAATATGAAACGATGAAAAGTGAGTTGCCTAAAGATAAACGTCTACGAGCACATAATCAGTATGTAACCTTTTTGTTAACATTTGGAATTTTTGGTTTTATTCTGTTGTTTTTTTGTATGCTTTATCCTGTGGTAAGGCTCAAGGGATATGATAGTTATTTGTTTCTGGTTCTTATTTTAATTACCTTGTTATCATTTATAAACGAAGATACGTTAGAAACTCAAATAGGTGTAACATTTTTTTCGTACTTTTATTCGCTATTTTTATTTAGGGAAACGAAATCTTTAAAATAGAAGAAATTATGACTAAGGATATAGAGAGGTATATGAGGGAAGCTATTCAATTGTCTATTGATAATATTGACAATAATGGAGGCCCTTTTGGTGCAGTAATTGTAAAAGGTGGTAAAATTATAGCTAAGGGTGTAAATAGAGTGACAATGGATGTTGATCCAACAGCTCATGCAGAGGTAAATGCAATAAGAGAAGCATCAAAGGTGTTAGGAACATTCGATTTAGAAGGGTGTGAAATTTATTCTTCGTGCGAGCCTTGTCCAATGTGCTTAGGAGCGATATATTGGGCTCATCTAGATAAATTATATTTTGCCAATACTAAACAAGACGCAAAAGAAATTGAATTTGACGATTCTTTTATTTACGAAGAGATAGAACAACCTTTAGCTGATAGAAAAATTCCAACAAAACAAATCTTAAGAGAAGAAGCTTTAGAAGCTTTTAATAAGTGGAAAGAAAAAGAAGATAAAATAGAATATTAATGTTAAGGCTTTCTTCTGATTTTTTTACCAGAGATGTTCTTGATGTAGCTCCTGATTTGATTGGGAAAATTCTGGTACGAAAAGTAAAAAGTGAAATTCAGAAATTTATTATTACTGAAACAGAAGCATATCGGGGACGTGAAGATTTAGCTTGTCATGCTAGCAAAGGATTAACTCCCCGAACTGAAGTAATGTTTCGAGAAGGTGGTGTTGTTTATGTCTATCTTATTTATGGTATGTACTGGATGTTGAATTTCGTAACAGAAAAAGAAGGAAATCCTCAAGCGGTTTTAATTCGAGGGATCGAAAATTATAATGGTCCTGGAAAACTAACTAAGTTTCTTGGTATTGACAAATCATTTTATGGCGAGGATTTATCAATATCAGATCGAATATGGATAGAAGAAGGTACATCGAAAATTAATTACAAAACAACGCCAAGGATTGGGATTGACTATGCAGGAGAACCTTGGAAGAACAAGCCGTGGAGATATGTATTAACGTCTATTAAGTAAGAATTTCCCATCAAAATTTACTAAGAAACTCCATGAATATTCATAATCTTTCTCGTATAAATCAAAATACGAATCAAACCGAAGACCAAGGTATATTCCTTTACTTACTTCTTTTTTGTAGCTTATTTTATTACTAATAGTTGCTCTGTAAGGTTTTTTAACAAAGAAATTGGTTCGCGAGCAAGATTCAAACATTGGATTTCCTATTGGAGCTATCCAATTGTGTCCATACCAATAACCAAATAAAATATCAAATGACTTATTAAATACTTCTAACATGCCATAGTAGCCATTTCCCGAATCGAATTTTTGTTGTTTTGTTGGTGATAAATCAAAATAATTCAACCAATATGAAGAAATCCTAATACTATTAAAAAGTTTGGTGTTTATTTTTCTACGAAAAGATAATCCAATTGCATTGTTATATATGGTTGCCATAGGTTTTTTGCAATCATTTATCTGTCCTCCTTCGTGGCGAAATAGATTCTGAAAAGGAACCGAAAGAGAGTATTTTTCATTTTTCATAATATTAAATAGAGAAGATAAACCAACATTGAACTTTTCTTGAAAAGGGTCATCCTGAAAAATCTGAAACTCCCAATCAAGCCATAAGTCAGCAGTAAATTTATTTCCATTCCATAAAAATTGAACCCCATTTTCTACTTGATTATAAAGATATCTTTCGAAATCAAATAAAGGGTCTATTAACTTATGATTTACAGTTCCGTTAATTGTTCCTAAAATAAAATCTAGTTTAGGAGTAATTTTGTATTGAAATGAAAAGACTAGAGGAACATTAAGTGTATCTATGCTGTAATAAAATAATACATTGATTCCGGTTGTGAGTTTTATCTTAGAGTTAGGATAGTATAATAGCATAGGTTTTAAGTTAAAGCCCAATAAGGTATAGCCTTTGACAATATCTCCAAAAAACTCATTATTTCGTATAAACGTATTGCTTTCGACTTCGAAAAATAACTTAGATGAATCTGATTCTGTAATTTGAATATTAGAAAACAAGTGTTTATCGAAAGTTTGAGCAATATTATTTTTAGGAATCAATATTAAAACTAATATTGAAGATATATGTAAATATTTTCTTAATAAGATCATTAAATTATTCCCCCAATGCATAAAATACATTATTTTAATCTTTTAATCAAACTAACATCTGATAATAAATTACTTTTTATAATTTATATGAATTGTGTTAACTTAGAGCATTAAATTTTTATAAAAATAATTTTCAAATATAATGAGAACATACCGATTTTATAACAATATAATAGGATGGATTACATTTTTTATAGCAGCTATAGTTTACTTGTTAACAATAGAACCAAGTGTAAGCTTTTGGGATTGTGGGGAATTTATAGCTTCAGCTTATCGTTTAGAAGTTGGTCATCCCCCTGGAGCTCCATTTTTTATGATATTAGGTCGGTTTTTTACATTATTTGGTGGAGGTGCTGAGAATGCGGCCAAAATGGTTAATGTTTTGTCGGCATTAGCAAGTGCTTTTACAATTTTGTTTTTATTTTGGACAATAACACATTTTGCTAGAAAAATAATAATTAAAGATAATGATTATTCGACAGGAAATATATTAACAATAATAGGGAGTGGTTTTGTTGGTGCTTTAGCTTATACTTTTACCGATTCGTTTTGGTTTTCTGCGGTTGAGGCTGAGGTATATGCAACATCATCATTCTTTACTGCTATCGTTTTTTGGGCGATATTAAAATGGGAAAATGAATCGGAAAAGAAATACGCTAATCGCTGGATTATTCTTATAGCCTATTTAATGGGGCTTTCAATAGGAGTTCACTTGTTAAATTTACTAGCAATACCAGCCATTGTTTTTGTCTATTATTTTAAGAACTATCCTATAAATCGTAAGGGAGTTTTAAAGACATTAGTGCTTTCAGCTATTTTGTTAGGAGGTATAATGTATGTAATAATCCCCGGAACGGTAAGAGTTGGTTGGTGGTTTGATTTGCTTTTTGTTAATGGATTTGGATTACCATACAATTCGGGTTTGTTATTCTATATCTCTTTATTAATTGTTTTAATTGTATATGGTTTACGATATAGTTATAAAAAATCAAAACCTATATTAAATACAATAATATTAGGTATTACTGTAATCTTAGTAGGATATTCGTCTTTTGCAATTATTGTTATTCGTTCTGTAGCAGATACACCTATGGATCAAAACAATCCTGACAATGCTTATGATCTTTTATATTATTTAAATAGAGAACAATATGGAGATCGACCGTTGTTGTATGGGCAATGTTTTGACGCTCCAAGGATAAAAAACAAACAAACATCCCCAGTTTATATAAAGAAAGATGGGAAATATATTATCGCAGATTATAAACTAAAAGTAGAATTTGATTCTCGCTTCGAGTCATTATTCCCTCGTATGTATAGTAGCGAAAAACATCATATAAAAGAATATAAGCAGTGGATAGATTTTACTGGAAAAGAAAAAACAATAAAAAATATAAGAGGAAAAACAGAAAAAAAAATAAATCCTACCTTAATAGATAACTTAGAATTTTTCGTGAAGTACCAGTTAGGACACATGTATTTTCGATATTTTATGTGGAATTTTGCTGGACGGCAAAATGATATTCAAGGACATGGGAATGTTGTTAAAGGGAATTGGCTTTGTGGAATCCCTTTTATTGACAATGCTCGTTTAGGCGATCAGGATAAAATTCCTGAGCATATGAAAAAGAATCCTGCACGAAATACATATTATTTATTACCTCTTATTTTAGGATTAATTGGATTGATCTTTCAATATAATAGGAATAAGACTGATTTCACCATTGTTTTTATGTTATTTATCCTTACCGGAATAGCTATTGTAGTATACCTGAATCAATATCCAATACAGCCTCGCGAGCGTGATTATGCTTATGTTGGATCGTTCTATGCTTTTGCAATTTGGATTGGTCTAGGAGTTGCTTTATTAACAGATTTATTAAATAAAATAATAAATAAACCTCTTTCGGCATCAATTGCTACAACTGTTACTCTACTTCTTGTTCCGGGAATTCTTGCTGCCGAGAATTGGGATGACCATGATCGTTCGGGGAGGTATACAGCTCGCGATTTAGCATATAATTATTTAAATTCATGTAGCCCCAATGCCATCCTTTTTACAAATGGCGATAATGATACTTTCCCTCTGTGGTATGCTCAAGAAGTAGAAAGAATAAGAACAGATATTAAGGTCTGTAATTTAAGTTATTTAAGAGCTTCTTGGTATATCGAGCAATTAAGCCGAAAATCATATGAGGCAGAGCCTATGCCATTTTCTTTAACTCGCGATAAAGTACATAAAGGCAATAGAGATGTTGTGCCTTTAATTGAACGAGTAGGGAAGCATGTTGATGTGAAAAATGTAATCAATTTTGTAGCAAGCGATGATGATAAAACAAAAATTAACTCACTGTTTATTGCTAATGAGAGAATAAATTATATTCCTACCAAGCAATTTATGCTTAAAGTAAATAAAGATGATATTCTGAAAAAGGGAATGATAAGTCAAAAATATGCAAACCGAATTTTAGATACAATGAAATGGAATTTAGGACAACCTTATTTGTATAAAGATGGTTTGATGTTGTTAGATTTATTAAGTACTAATAATTGGAATCAACCTATTTATTGGGCCACTACAGTAGCTTCGTCAAAATATTTTAATCTTAGCAAGTTTTTTAAAATAGATGGGTTGGCATATCAGTTAGTTCCTTTTAATACGAAAGGAAGACGAGGATATGTTGGAGAGGTGGATGCTGATATAATGTATGATAATTTGATTCATAAATTTAAATGGGAAGGAATCGAAGGAAACAATATTTATCTTGACGAAAATAATATACGAATGTTTTCGAACCTTCGGAGTAGTTTTGGTTTGTTGGCCGATAAGTTAATCGACGAAAATAAAGTTGATTCGGCTTTGTTTGTATTAGATAGATGTATGCAATTATTCCCTGATGAAAAGGTTCCGTTTAATAATACATTGCTTGTAGTAATTTCGGCATATTATCGTGCAGGAGCTATCGAAAAAGCGAATACTCTTGTTAATCAGATAATGTTAAAAACGAATGCCGAATTGGATTACTATTTTGGCTTAAAGCCCGAACATAAAGTAAGCTACAAAGAATTGTCAATGGAGATACAAATGGATTTGTATATATTGAGAGAGATATTTCAGATAACTCGAACTTTTGAGCAAAAAGAAATAAATTCGATAATAGAGCAAAGCTTTAGAAAATACATAAAATTGTATCGTAGTTAATATGTATAGAGCATATTGTATTAAAAATATTTAGTACTATTTGGAATTTTCCAAATAAAAGAAAATGATTGTTTTTGACTTTTAAAGACGCTTCGGAACCCAAGGTTGTACCTTGGGTTTTGTCTATTTTGGTATTATCATCTGTTTTGCTTATTTATAGAAACGTTTCGGTTAACCAAGCAAACGAATAGGTAAATACCAAAAGAACATTAAAATGAGTAATAAAAAACGGATACATTCTGCATTAGGATACTTAACTCCCGATCAATTTGAAAAAATAAATTCTAAAAATGCAGCTTAATATTCGGATCACTTTCTTATTACAAATCCAAGTTTTGGCATTTTCCTTAACAATTAACGATATCTTATTACTCTGCTTCAGAAAAAGATGCACTTAAATATTCGCGATTTAATTGACCAATATATTCGATCGAAATCCCCTTAGGACACTCAATCTCACAAGCTCCTGTATTTGTACAACTGCCAAAGCCGAGCTCATCCATTTTAGCAACCATATTAAGAGCTCTACGCTTAGCTTCGACCTTACCTTGAGGCAACAATGATAATTGGGACGCCTTTGCTGCAACAAATAACATTGCCGAAGAATTTTTACATGCAGCAACACATGCTCCACAACCAATACAAGATGCAGCATCGAAAGCTTTATCGGCTTTGTTTTTATTTACTAAATTAGCATTTGCATCAGGAGCTTGTCCGGCATCGACAGATACAAAACCACCTGCAGCCATAATCTTATCAAAGGCATTTCGATCAACAATTAAATCTTTCAAAACAGGGAAACTCTGAGCTCTCCAAGGTTCTACTGTAATAGTATCACCATCTTTAAACTCGCGCATATGCAACTGACAAGTTCCGATTTCGCTACCTGTACCATGAGGATGACCATTGATATACAATCCACACGAGCCACAAATTCCTTCGCGACAATCGTGTTCAAAAGCAACAGGTTCTTTGTTCTCTCCAATTAACTTTTCGTTTAAAGCATCAAGCATTTCTAAGAAAGACATTTCTTCGTCAACACCATCTAGTTCGAATCTTTCGAATTTCCCTTTAGATTTAGCATTAGACTGTTTCCATATATTTAATTTTATTTTCATCCTTATTATATTTTAAACATAAACCGACTTATTGTTTAAGTATCCTTTTTATGTAATTATTTTTTAAATTATCTACATTTTTAGATTGACAAAAACTACATTACTTATAACTACGAACTTTAACTTCGATGTTATCAAATGTAAGAGTTTCTTTATGCAACACAGGATCTTTATCATTGCCTTTATACTCCCATGCCGAGACATACGAGTAATCTTTATCGATACGTTGAGCTTCGCCTCCTTCGGTTTGGCTTTCTTCTCTAAAATGAGCTCCACACGATTCTTTTCTGTTTAAAGCATCGATAGCCATAAGTTTTGCCAGCTCGAAAAAATCGGCTACACGAGAAGCTTTTTCTAATTCTTGATTGATTTCGTCTAGTTTTCCCGGAACTCTTACATCGACCCAAAACTCTTTTTGAAGTTGATCAATTAATTCAATTGCTTTTTTTAGACCTTCTTCGTTTCTCGACATCCCAACATAATCCCACATAATTTTCCCAAGACGTTTGTGAAACGAAGTAATTGATTTTGTTCCTTTAATATCGAGGAATTTTTGCAATCGCATTTTTGCATTTTCAACAGCCTCTTGAAACTCTGGTATATCTGTAGAAGGAAGAGGAGTTGTTATCTCGTCAGCTAAATAATTACTTATCGTATATGGTAAAATAAAGTATCCATCTCCCGCTCCTTGCATAAGCGAGCTAGCCCCTAGCCTATTTGCTCCATGATCAGAGAAATTAGCTTCGCCAATAGCGAATAATCCGGGAATGGTTGTCATTAAGTTATAATCGACCCATAGGCCACCCATAGTATAATGTCCGGCAGGATAAATCATCATAGGAGTTTCATATGGACTATCGCCTGTTATTTTTTGATATAGATCGAATAAGTTGCCATACTTTCCTTGAATTGCTTTTACACCTTGTTTTTTTACAGCATCTCTAAAATCGAGATATACAGCCAAACCTGTTTTACCTACCCCGAAACCATTATCACATCGTTCTTTTGCAGCCCTAGCAGCAACATCGCGAGGGACTAGATTCCCGAAAGCAGGATAACGTCGTTCTAAGTAATAATCTCTTTCTTCATCAGGGATTTCATTAGGGAGACGTTTATCATCTTTTGATTTAGGAACCCAAATACGCCCATCGTTACGAAGAGATTCAGACATTAAAGTAAGCTTTGCCTGATAATCATTCAATACAGGAATACTTGTTGGGTGTATCTGAACAAAACTAGGATTTCCGAAGAAAGCACCTTTTTTATAAGCTTGCCAAGCAGCTGACCCATTAGAATTTACTGCTAACGTTGACAAATAGTAAATTGTTCCATATCCTCCACTAGCAAGCACAACAGCATGAGCAGCATGACTTTCTATATCTCCAGAAACAAGGTTTCGGGTAACAATTCCTTTAGCTTTTCCGTCGACAAGTACTAACTCAAGCATTTGTTGTCGGCTAAGCATTTGTATTTTACCTTTTGCAACCTGACGTTTAAGAGCAGAATAAGCACCTAGCAAAACCTGTTGTCCGGTTTGTCCCTGAGCATAAAAAGTTCGCGATACCTGCACTCCACCAAAAGTTCGGTTAGCTAGTGTACCTCCATATTCGCGAGCAAAAGGAACCCCTTGAGCTGTAAGTTGATCTATGATATCGCTACTAACTTCGGCAACACGATATACATTCGCTTCGCGAGCTCTGTAATCGCCACCTTTTATCATATCGTAAAATAAGCGATACACACTATCGCCATCATTTTTATTGTTTCTTGAAGCGTTAATCCCCCCCTGTGCTGCAACAGAATGAGCTCTTCGAGCAGAATCTTGAAAACAAAATACCTTTACATTGTATCCCATCTCGGCTAACGAAGCTGCAGCAGGAGCACCGGCAATTCCTGTTCCAACAACAATAATATCTAGTTTTTTTCGATTGTTTGGACTTACTAACTTCATTGAAGCTTTATACTTTGTCCACTTATCAGACAATGGTCCTTCTGGAATTTTAGCATCTAACTTACTCATAATACATACAATGTTTGTTTATAAAATATATTTGATAAGGAAAAATAGTGGTATAGAGGCAAACCCTCCTCCGATTATCACAGAGTAAACATATCCTATAAGTTTTAATCGATTTAACCATTTATTATTATTCCAACCTATTGTTTGAAATGCCGACCAGAACCCATGAGTTAGATGTAAGAATAAAAATACAACACCAACAATATATAAAATATCATACCACCACCAGTTTTTAAATAGTCCGGCAACGAGAGCATACAAATCATGAATTTCGGTTGATCCCCCATCGTAAGATATAGTTGCAACTGTACCGAACTTTACTTTCCAGAAAAAATTCGCTAAGTGAATTATCAAGAATATTGTAATTAAACCTCCTAGAACAAACATATTATCTGAAGCCCAAGAAACCTTCGTATTGCTTGATACTTTATATTTTTTTGGACGAGCTTTTTGATTTTTAAGAGTAATATATCCTGCATAAAAAATATGTAAAATAAAACCTAATGCCAATATTGGTTCAATTACTTTCATTATAGGATTAGTACCCATAAAATTTGCAGCTTTATTGAATAATTCTCCATCGCCAATAAGCAATAATGAATTAATTGTTAAGTGGACAATTAGAAATAACATAAGAAATATTCCTGTTATGCTCATGAAAAATTTCTGTCCAATGGATGAAAAGAAAAACTTGCTCATAGAATTTAATTTTTATAGAACATTAGTTAAATTGCAACTCATTTTGTGAGATATGTACCTAAACAAATATATTTGCTTAATTACTCATTTACAATCTTTGAAATTAAAAACAAAATAATTTAAAACTGTTCTAAATTTATGAAATATCCTCAGTTAAATAGCTTACTATTCGAAAAAAACAGAAGAAAATTAATTTCTGAAATGTCTAAGAACTCTATTGCTATTGTTCACTCAAACGATCAAATGCCACGAAATGGAGATCAATATTATCCTTTCAGACAAAACTCCGATTTATTTTATTTGACAGGAATAGATCAAGAAAGGACTATTCTTACAGTTTGTCCTAATCATCCAAACCCCGAGCTTAGAGAGATTTTATTTATTATTGAAAGTAATGAGCAAATTGCTACATGGGAAGGACATAAGTATACAACTGAAGAAGCAACAAAAACATCTGGGATAAGAACAATTAAATATGTTTCTGATTTAAAATCAATCCTTCGAGAACTTGTTTTAGGAGCAGAATATATCTATTTGAATTTAAATGAAAATCCTAAATTTAATCCCGAAATACAACTTATAGATTCTCGATTTATGGAATATATTCGGAAAGAATATCCATCGCATGAGTTAAAACGCCTTGCTCCTATTTTAAAAGATTTACGATTAAAAAAGGAACCCGAAGAAATCGAACTAATAAAAGAGGCTTGTTCTATAACAAATCATGCTTTTGATAGAATACTTAAGTTTGTAAAGCCTAATGTTTGCGAATATCAGGTTGAAGCAGAAATGACACATGAGTTTTTATGGCACAGAGCAACAGGACACGCCTACCCTCCTATTGTTGCCTCTGGGAAAAATGCATGTATTTTACACTATATAGAAAATAACAAAGAATGTAAAGATGGCGATTTGTTGTTAATGGATTTTGGAGCAGAATATGCTAACTATGCAGCTGATTGTTCGAGAACAATTCCGGTTAATGGAAAATTTACCTCACGCCAAAAAGAATGCTACGAAGCTGTTTTAAGAGTACAAAAAGAGGTTATTACATGGTTAACTCCCGGTAGAAACATTACTGAAATTAATCTCCAAGTTGATAATTTGATTCAAGAAGAACACATAAAACTAGGATTATATACTCGAGATGATGTTACACATCAAGATCCTAAGAATCCTTTAGTAAGGAAATATTATCCACACGGAACCTGTCATTTTCTTGGACTAGATGTACACGATGTTGGAGATAAGACAACAACTCTTGAAGAAGGAATGATATTAACATGCGAACCTGGCTTGTATATTCCGGAAGAAAACATTGGAATAAGAATAGAGAATGATATTGTTGTTGCAAAAACACCATATGATTTAATGAAAGATATTCCTCGCGAAGTTGATGAGATTGAATCTTTAATGAAAAGATAACTCTATATCGTAAAGGACTTTTGTTTAAACCCAAAATTCTTATTGTAAAAAAGAGATGAAGGAATCATTTGTTACTATAAATAATCGAGATATTTATTACACTGATGAAGGATCGGGAAGTGTAATTGTTTTACTACATGGTTATCTGGAAACATCAGAAATATGGTCTGATTTTTCCAGAGAACTATCGAGTAATTTCAGAGTTATTTGTTTTGATTTACCCGGGCACGGACAAAGTAACATTTTACAAGATCATAGTATTGAACAAATAGCCCAAACAATAAATTATGCTTTAAACACATTATCTGTTACACAATGTATTATGATTGGACACTCGATGGGAGGATATGTAACTCTGATGATACATAAATTACATCCAGAAAAACTATTTGCATTTTGTCTTTTTCACTCTCACCCATTTGCAGATACTGCGCAAATAAAAAAACGCAGATTACGCGAAATCGAGTTTGTAAATCAAGGGAAAAAAGAACTTATAGCAACAATGACAATCCCAAATGCTTTTGCTAGAATAAACTTAGAAGTACTCGAAAAAGAAATTAATAAAACGATAAAAATAGCATTACAAAATACTGAACAAGGAATTGTTTGTAATTTACATGCTATGCGAAAAAGGGATGATTTATCAGAATCATTGAAAAAATCAGAAATCCCTTTTTTATTAATTTTAGGTAAACACGATGACTATATCGACTGCAATACAATTATTTCGAAAATAAAACTCCCCCCAAAAACAAGTGTGTTTGTACTAAATAATTCGGGACATATGGGATTTATAGAAGAAAAGGTTAAATCGTTAGAAATAATTAGAGACTTTGCATTAAAGCTTAGCTCTTAAATTTATTGTTCGAGAAAAAGCAGTTTAAAAATCTAAATATTTTTTTGAGAAGAATACTACACAAAGCTTATAAAACAACAAAATCTACATTCCAAAAACAAATCCCAATTAATCCTACTCAAATACCTTAGCCCAATCAAAAAGAATTAAGCCATTATTGATTACAAACTTTTTTTATCATACATTGTTCTACATTATAACTTAAAAACAAATGAGCATGAAAACGAATAGTCGAATAATAATACTTTTTGCTTTTTTGCTCTTAGTATTACAATGTAAAGAAGATGAAAAAGACACTCCAAATCCTTCTATTTTGTCATTTGGAGTTACCAACCGCACTTATACAGAAATAACAGTACAGATAAGTAGTAATGTAGATGCTGTAGCATATGTTGGAGCAGTAGAGCACGGAGCTACAGCATTAGACGAAAATACAATAAAAACAACCACACACAAAGCAGACATAGACCTCCCTCCCAACGACGGAATATCGTTAGTTTTATCTAACTTAGAATTAGGGAAAGACTACGATATATATGCACTTGTTGAAGATAAAAAAGGACAAAAAAGTGATATAACAAAAATTACCATATCAACTCAAAATGTTAACTTCAGAATTCAGACAATAGCAATAACCAATAAAACATTACAATTTACTGTAAATTCGCATATTGCCGGTATTTTAACAATAGTAGCACAACCAACCACAAATACAGATTTAACTACAGATAATATAGCTGATGCTCCGGGAGCTATTTTTAAACAATTACAAGCTAATAACATTGATACCATTACTTTCTCGAATTTAACCCCACTAACCGATTATAAGATTTTTTATCGCTTAGAAAATGAATTCAGAGAGACTCTGATCTTTGAGTCAATACCACGAAGAACTTCTATTAATTTCTTTGTAGCGTCATCAACACCGACTTATAATGCAACAGGAGTAAAAGTTTATAACACCATAACTGTTAATTTTAATCGAAATATCGAAATTAACCCCAATGGATCAATGTATCTACAATCGGTTAATGGAGTACAAAATAATTTACCTATAACATTATCGAATATTGTAGTTGATGGCAATACGATCACTCTAGATAGTAGCAACTATTTTAGGCGAGCATCTAATTTACCTCCTAAAAATATGCATTTTGGTCAAGAGTATCGGTTGGTTATCGATAATGCTATAAAAATGGTAGGTGTAGATGCTTACTTCTCTGACGAAGCAATAAAGTTTACCACACAAACCCATCCAAATTACGATTATACGGTTAGAACAGATAATGAATTTACAGCAAGCTTAAATTGGAATTCTCTTTCATCTTATCATCAACAACAACTAACTGCCGGAAAAACATTGCATAATTATTCGAGAGTAGGAACCGAAAGTCTTACTGGCGATAATGTTAAGGTTGGTATCTGGGACACAGGCGTATTTCCAGGATCGGAAGTTTATGATGCTGTAGTATATCAAAAAATTGTTTTAGAAGATATTTTTATTGGAGATATAACCCCAAGCTATTACAACCACGGAACTCAAATGTGTAGATATGCATTAAATTATGCTCCTAAGATTAATATTTATGATTTATTCAAATCTGCTGTTCCACAAGGTATCAACTCAGCAGTTCTTGCCATTAATGATATACAAAAATCTATTGACGAAGATATTGATATACTATCTTTATCGGGAAGTGGAATTGAACCAAACTCATCATTGGCCGTATCTGCTATAAATAATGGGATGATAATTGCTACCTCACTAGGTAATATTGGAAGTTTACTAAACGATACTAATAGTTATGAGTATAAAGAAAAGTTCTTACCTTATTATCAAAATTTAAATAATTCGACAGGAGCTTTTATTACTTTGCAAGCAATAGTAGAAGAAGGAGTAAATTCATACAGCTCTATCAGATCGAAAGCAGGACATGCCAAACATTACACTTTATGCTTGCTAGAAACAGGTATTGGAGCAACATCGCAAGCTACAGCAACATTTAGTGGTATTATGGCAATAATGATTGAGGCCAACCGCACCAATAATACAAACTATACACCCCGACAATTAGCTGAAATATTATTTGAAACAGCTGTTGATATTGGAGCTACAGGTGTAGATAATATTTTTGGACATGGATACATAGACATTGATGCTGCAATAACAAAATTAAAGACCGGAACAGCACCTACATTTAGTTTGTATCAGAATATGGACTCAGGAGTAAGTAATTTCTTTTCATCGAATAAATAATTTTTCAGCTCTGTGTTATAAATACACAGGGCTTATTTCTTTTTTTGTTTGGCAAAATGCACAAGATATATTCCAGAAATAACAATACATCCTCCAATGATTTGCCACATTGTCAATTCTTCGCCAAGCATAAAAAAAGCAATAACTCCAGCAAATACAGGCTGAGCCAATAAAGTAGGAGCAACTAAAGATGCAGGCAAAAAACCTTGAGCAAAATTAATCAGAAACCAAGCTCCCGCTTGTATTAATACCCCCATAATAATAAATACTATCCAAGCTTTAGACGAATAACCAATAAATTCGATATTCTGAATAAGCATAAATAATCCTAAAAATAATGTAGTAGCTAAACTACTAATAAAAAGAAAAGAAATTGTATCCAAGTATTTACGACCTTTCTGAGCTAGTAGCATAAATCCAGCATAAAATATCCCTGCACCAAATCCTAACATTAGTCCTTTAAAAATTCCATTCGGGCTCAATAAATCTTGAACAATAAGAAAACTTACACCTACAATTGCAATAATCAATCCTAGCCAAAATTGTATGTTATGTCGTTCTTTAAATAAAAAGAAAGCACCTATACCCACCCAAAGAGGAGTTAAATTACCAACTAAAGTAGGCATTGCTGCATTTGATACCATAATACCTGTTGCCCACATGGCCATATCAATGGCTAAACCTAATCCAGCCCCAAAAGCTATTGCTATACCCTTACGACTAAGCGAGGTTTTACTTTTTATTCGCGACAGCAGAAAAGGGACACTTAAAACAATGGTTCCGACAAGTAATCGATAAAAAACAGCAGTAGTACCCGGAGCATCAGCAAATTTTATTAATACAGGCGAAAACGAAATTAACAAAGCTCCTGCCACCAAAAAAATATATGATTTCTTTATATTATTCATATCGTTTTTATGATTTAAAAATTCATAAATCAATGCTAAAAACTATGTAATTAGTTTCTTTTATGAAGATTTTAATTTAAACCCTAAGGTATTATTTGAATATATTTTTTTTAGGAACTGTAGCAACAAAATCTTTTAAATAAAAAGGTTCGAAATAAGCTACATCAACAAAGTTTTTTTGATTAAATGCTTTCTCTGACAAACTTGCCATATACAACGATGAGGTATTTATATTTTCGATAAAAATAGCATTCGCCGACTTTATTGTATCAGCAATTTTTGCTGATCCATCGCCAAAAAACAACATCTTTTTGTCTTTTAATATCTCGCTATAAGAATTTTCGTCGATAATTTCGGCCTTTATTTCGCGCTCGCTTTCAACATCCGAGTTGAAAAATGCAGAATATACTTCCATTCTTCGAGCATCAATCATCGGAACAAGTAGTGATTTATTAAAATCGTGAACCTTTAACTCAGCTTTATTAACTTTTTGAACAACTCCATTGGCTAACGATTGAAGAGTATTAACTGCAATTAATGGCAGATTTTTAGCATAACATAAACCTTTAGCTGTCGAAACTCCTATGCGCAACCCGGTATACGACCCCGGCCCCATGCTTACAGCAATGGCATCGAAATCGTTAAATGTTAGATTTTGTTCTTTAACAATTTCGTCGATAAAAACAGTTAAAAACTCAGCATGAGATTTTTGGTCGTTCGTTTCTCTGTAATTTAATACTTCACCATCTTTTGAAATACAAACTGAACAAACACTAGTTGATGTTTCTATATTTAAAATTAAAGCCATAATATCTGATTAATAATTAGCAGCGAAATTAATCTTTTTTCATTTAATTTTTTTGTTAACATAAAATGATATTCGAACTTAAACGATATTTTAGATTAAAATACAAAATAGTTTTACTGAAAACAACAAGCTTTGTATTAATAATATCTGATTTTATTCTTCCTCTTAATTACTTTTGATAACTCTGGAACCTGATTTTAACGAATTAGGTTCTTTTACTTCTGCTACTACGTCTATTTACTTGGGGCTATAGCTTATTTGCTTTTGGAAGGAGCTTATTATAACTTGGCAGAAGCCTATTATAACATTGCAAGAGCTAATTATAAGATTGCGGAAGCTAATTATAACATAGCAGGAGCCTATTATAACATTCCCCTTGGTTATTTATTGAATGACGAAGCTTATTATAATATTTACTATGGCTATTATACCAAAAGAACAAGGTTTGTTTAATGAAAAAATCTTAGGAGACGCAAGATTTTGCATCTCTACCACAAAACACAAAACGGAAAGACGCAAAACACAAAATGTAAAGACGCAAGATTCTGCATACAAAACAAATAAATTGGCAATTATAATCATAACACAATACGTAAAGACGCAAGCGCATGAAACACAAAACGTAAAGACGCAAGATTTTGCGTCTCTACATTAAATGATATTTTGGTATTATACGATAAATTGGGATATTGGCACGTTTATTCGTAAAAACGGTGCGTTAAAAAATTCTTATTCGGACTCTGCGAATAAATATATAGTTTTATGTTCTACATTATTAATCCTGAATCGAAACAATATGAAGATTTTTGAATTTATTGAAAGGTTTGAGCTTATTTATAACCTAATTAAAGAAGAAAGAACTGGATCTGCAAACAAATTTGCAAAGAAAATAGGTATTTCTCGTAATCAATTGTATAATTATATTGATCATTTTAAAGCTTATGGTATAAAAATAAGATACGATTTGTATAAGAGTTCCTATATCATGAAAGATTCTGTTGAATTAGAAATTCAACATCCAATTGAAA
>JAKSCO010000082.1 GCA_022360575.1 Bacteroidales bacterium
GATATTGAAGCTCCAGAAGGTAGAATGATCTTGCCTCAAGTACAAGCCATAAGAGATATATTAGATAACGATGCAGTAGCTATTGTTGTTAAAGAGCGAGAAGTGGATGCATTTCTTCGTAAAACTCAAATCAAACCAGCTTTAGCAATTACCGATAGTCAAATTTTTCTAAAAGCAGATGCTTCTATTCCTAAAGATATTCCATTGACAGGATTCTCTGTTGTTCTTGCTAGATACAAAGGTGATTTTAATGCCTATCTGCAAGGAACTCCTAAAATCTCTGAGCTTAAAGATGGAGATAAGGTTCTACTTCTTGAATCTTGTACTCATCATGTATCTTGCGACGATATCGGAAGAGTTAAGATACCTCGTTGGTTATCAGATTTTACTGGAAAGAATTTGCATTATGAAGTAGTAACAGGTTTGGATAATGTGCCTGGTGAAATTACAGATTATGCTTTGGTAATTCAATGTGGAGGCTGTGTTATTACACGTCGTCAGTTAATTAATAGAATTCAACCGGCAATAAAAGCGGGAGTTCCTGTAACCAACTATGGGATGGCAATTGCTTATGTACAGGGAATTTATGAAAGAGCAATAGCTCCGTTTACAAATCAAGTAAGTAAAGAGGATTATTTATAAGTATATTGTTTACTAAAATTCAATCTTGATTTATAAAGCTGTAAACAATTTAGATAAACGTCTGTTTAAGAATTGAATCTATCTAGTTTAGAACAACGTTTCTAAATTATTTACAGTTTTCATGTGGTTTCAAAACGGGCTGTTCATTAACTTGAATGGCCTAGTTTTTTTCTTTCTCTTTTTTCTTTGTTTTTCCATAGTAAGCATATCCTAAATATGCACCTACGAGAGCTCCAAAAAGATGACCTTCCCATGATATGCCGTAAGTGGTAGGTAATACACCCCATATTAATCCACCATAAATAAAAGCAATAATAATACTTACCAATATGGATTTGAAATCACTTTTATATATTCCAGCAATAATTAAAAATGCAACTAGGCTGTAAATTAATCCACTAATTCCAATGTGAACAGCTTCTCTTGCAAATATCCATACTAAGCTAGATCCAATTAGCTGAGATAGAATAGTTACTTTCAAAGCATGTTTGGGGTAAAAGGTGAAGGTTACGAATAGTAAGAATGCAATAGGTACAGTATTAGAAACAATATGATGGTAATCTCCATGTAGAAATGGAGCAAATATAATACCTCGCAAGCCAGTAAGGTTTCTCGGAATAATACCTAGTTGATTTAAATTGTAAGGTATGATTGAGTTGATTATAAATATTGCCCAAATTATGGCTACGAGTATCAGTATATTTGTAATTCGTGTTTTCATATAATTGTAAAAATAGTAAAAAAAGAAGCTGTCTAAAATGTATGATTACCTAGTTGTGATTTAACACAAATCA
>JAKSCO010000042.1 GCA_022360575.1 Bacteroidales bacterium
ATTTGTTTCTACATTAAAAATTACTTTACCAGATTTATTTCCAACATCAACACTCGTATTTGTAACATTTTTAACATTAGGATTTTTTAATATAGCTTGTTTTAATACCGGATATTTTGTAGATGCTCTATAATCAGCAAACCTCATTCTTATAATTTGATCCATATTGTATCCTAATTCTTTTGTCTTAAGATGGTTTAATTGTTTAAATACAACAAGAGTAGAAACAATCATGGCTACAGAAATCGAAAACTGAATAACAACTAAAATTCGACGAAAAACACTACTCGCATTTCCTTTAGTTACTTTGCCTTTGAAAATTACCACTGGATTAAATCTTGATAAATAAAATGCAGGATAACTTCCGCCTAAAATTCCAACAACAATAATTATAGCAATAAAACTTATAAGAATCGTAGGGCTGTATAGTATACTTATATCAAAAGATTTTCCTGACAACTGATTAAACTGAGGAAACAATAACGATACCACTATAAAACTAAATATTAAAGATATTATAGTTAATATTGTCGATTCGGTTAAAAACTGAAATATTAAACCCGTTTTGTTTGCTCCTACTACTTTTCGTAATCCTACTTCGCGAGCACGTTTAGTCGAACGAGCCGTAGCCAAATTCATATAATTCATTGCTGCAATTAATATCAAAAAGAAAGCAACTAATGCAAATATTAAAACATAAGCATAACTTCCTGTTGGCTCGGTCTCCATTGCACTGGTTGATTTTAAATGAATATCTTCGATGGGCTCTAACAAGTACTCAATTTGCGTGTTTAATGGCTTAAATATAGAAGCCATATATTTGTCATACATTTCTCGAATTTTAATCTCGAATTGTTTGTGATCGACACCTTGCCTGAGCATTACATACGAAGTAATAAAAAAGCTCCCCCAGTTACCAAAATCCGAAGAATAAGTACTTCGCGAAATCATACCATCGTATCTGAAGTGCGAATTTTGAGGTATATTTTCAATTACTCCTGTTACTTTAAATACACTACTTCGCCCTACTCTTTCTAATGATTTTCCGACAGGATCTTCGTTACCAAAATATCGTTTGGCCGCATCTCGTGTTAAGATGATTGTATTTGGTTCTTTCAAAGCATTCTCTGCTGAACCATAAATAAATTTATAATCGAATATTTCAAAAGCATTCGAATCTGCCATAAAAAAACGCTTTTCAAAAAACTTTTTATCCTCGTACTTAAAAAGCTGACGATCTAGAGCATAAAATTGTGTTGCTGATTCTACTTCGGGATAATCGGCAATAACCTGTCTTGCAAAAGGCACTTGAGTTACAGGCCAAGAAAAATCATCATCGGTTTCGGTAAAATGCGATGTTATTCTGTAGATTCTATCAGAGTTTTCGTGATAGCGATCATAACTAACTTCGTCTGAAATATAAATAATTAAGAATATTGCACTCGCTATTCCTAATGTCAAGCCCAAAATATTAAGGCTACTATAACCTATATCTTTAAGAATATTGCGAAAAGCAATCTTTATTAAATTTTTTAACATAAAATTATTTGTTTTAAAATGAAAATGTTTCTACAACAAATCAGTTTTTGTGCCAAACAATATAAACTATTGGTTGTTATTATTTTTTGTATTTGATAAATAAAATTCGGGTGACCGCTTATGGAGTGTTTTGTTCGATTACGAACAGTTTTTAATAAATTATTCTTGGGGATTTATAAAAGCATTTCGGTAATTAACCCAAATTTTTCGGTGCGGAACGTATAATTATAGGTTGGTGAACCTATCCAGTTCTATAATTTACAGATGTGGTTCGGTTATTTATAGAAGTGTTTCGGTAGTTAACCCAAATTTTCCGGTTCGGAACGTATAATTATAGGTTGGTTGACCTATATTTTGAGGTTCGGAACGTATATTTTTCGGTTCAGTACGCATAATTATAGGTTGGTGAACCTATCCATTTCTATAATTTACAGATGTGGTTCGGTCATTTATAGAAGTGTTGCGGTAATTAACCCAAATTTTCCGGTTCGGAACGTATAATTATAGGTTGGTTGACCTATATTTTGAGGTTCGGAACGTAATCGAACGATAATACCAAAAGAATATCAAAATGAAAGATAAAAAGCCCAGAATAATTTATTCTGAGCTTTAAAATGATTCGTTTTTTACTATTTCTTTCGAGTAAACAATAGCTTCTTTAAACGAATCGAATACATTTGATCTACTAATAAAATCGACTAATCCAGAGTTATTTAATGTTTTAAATACCTCCTCTTGTACTCCCGACAATATTATTTCGACATCAGATTTTTTTAAAGTATGCACTACATCTTGCAAATTATGTAATCCTGTAGAATCAATAAACGGAACATGTCTCATACGTATAATCAATACTTTACTATTAAATCCTGTATTTTTTAAAACTTCGGTATATTCTTTTGCCGAAGCAAAAAATAAAGGTCCACTAATTTCGTAAACCGAAACATCTTTAGGCAGCAACGAATAATCATCAATTAAATCGATGTCTCTATCTTCAGGTATTTTTGCTCCGATATCAGCCATGCGTTTCATAAAAAGCAATGCCGACAATACAATACCAACCTCAATAGCTACAGTTAAATCGACCAATACTGTAAGTAAAAATGTAGATAGTAGTACTATGATATCGAAAACGGATCCTTTTAATATTGATCGAAACGAACGCCACTCGCTCATATTATATGAAATAACGATTAATATCCCAGCCAAACACGACATAGGAATTAATTTTGCCCATTTACCTAAAAATATAGTTATTAGCAGAAGAGTTAAAGCATGCATCATTCCTGCAATAGGGGTACGTCCTCCGTTTTTTACATTAGTTGCTGTTCGGGCAATAGCTCCAGTTGCTGGGATTCCTCCAAAAAAGGGAGTTACGATATTAGCAATTCCTTGTGCTATTAGCTCGGTATTTGAGCGATGATTACCACCAATCATACCATCGGCAACTACTGCCGAAAGTAACGATTCGATACTACCCAACATAGCTATAGTAAAAGCAGGAACTAAATATTGCGAAAAATCACCCCAAGTTACATTGGGTACTGTAAAACTAAAATTATTAGGTATTTCTCCGAAAAAAGTTTCGATTGTAGTTACCGGAATATCTAAAACCTGAACAACAATAGTAATTAAGATTATAGCAATAAACGATCCTGGGATTTTCCGAATTAATTTCGATGAGAACACTGTAATTAATATTGTTGCTACAGTTAAAATAACTGCATAAAGATTTAAACTACTGATTTGCGAAAAGTAAGTCCCCCATTTATCGATAAAACCCGAAGGAACTTTCTCGATACTCAAACCCAGAGCATCTTTAATTTGTGTAGAAAAAATAACTAAGGCTATTCCACTAGTAAATCCAACAATTAATGGTCGAGGAAAGTATTTGAGTAAAACACCAAGTTTTAAGAAACCAAATATAACTAAAATTATACCCGCTAAAATTGTAGATATAAACAATCCATCAAGCCCATACTTTTCGACAATACCATATACTATAATAATAAAAGCACCTGTAGGACCACCTATTTGAATTCGACTTCCCCCTAAAAATGAAATTAAAAAACCTGCAACAATAGCTGTAATAAGCCCCTTTTCTGGAGATACGCCAGAAGCTACAGCAAAAGCAATCCCTAGAGGAAGGGCCACTATCCCAACTACTATTCCTGATAATAAGTCAGTAGAAATCTGTTTCTTTCCAATTCCTAATTTTAGTAAACTAAAAAATTTTGGATTAAATATTTTTGTCATTGATTTATTTTTTGATGATATGATTTTGTAAGATAAATTGCTACAAAATTCGTATCATAGATAAGTTTGATTTGGCAAGGTGCAAAAGTAATTTTATATTGTTTCCTTTTCACTCAAAACCGAATGTTATTAATCATATTTTTTCCGTCAATATATTAATTAGTCTGAAGTTACAAAACGTACTAAAGAAACATGTAGTTGCAATACAAGGTATATAGAGTACTTCTAATAAATTAACAAAACAAGAAAAAACTATGCTCTTGTTTTAAAATATAATCAAGGCTTTATCTGTGTAATAGGGTTTGGCATCGTGCCATTTGTCATTTCATCCGTGTAACGAAGCTACACCTAAAATTTAAATGCTAAACTTAAGCTCAAAGCCTCAGCACCGGGCAAAAACTTACAAATCCCCCCAACACATGTGTATCCATCGCGTGTTTCGCCATAAGTAATCGCTATTCGAGCATTTTTATAAGAATACGCTGAGCCTATCAGGTAATAATGTTTTTTTTCTGTACCAAAATTATATTGATCCGAAACAAAAACAGACCATCCTTTGCTATTTGCATATTCTAATAGAATAGTTCCCCAGTTCCCTAAATCATTTTTATTGAACATAAAACCTAATTCGGTTCGTAACGAATGTTGCCTATTAAATTTAGTTAATAAGTCACCAACAAGTATATGCGAATAAACAATTTCCCGATTCTCCAGATTGTCCTCAACCAAAAATTTATTATACTCCTGATAAGTATACTGTGTTATTAATTTAAATTTTTTATTTATTTTCTTATCTATTTCTATACCATGCTCATTAAACAATTTTTCGTTTAGCTTTAAAAAGTCGGTATAACGATCAATCTTAGTTTGTGTATAAAAAACCGAAGAACTAACTCTTATTTTTGTTCCATACTTACCACCTAAAGCAGTTTTTCGTTTTATTTTATAATAAACAGAAGCACTATATCCTATTTCGTTATTCTCTTTTGCTTGATAAGTATAAATATTGTAAATATTATACGAATGAATTTGAGAAATGCTAGGTATATAATTTAGCTTATAGTTTAAGATATCCTCATCGCGCCGGCCATTTCCATTTGCATCTAATTCGCGTTCGTTTAATACCGACATATTTAGAATCGCCCTAAAGTTTAAATTTATTCCGAAGCCTCTTTTCGAATACGAAGGACTAATCTGCAATGCCTGTCCCTTTTTGGTATTGTAATTATTTTCGACATTAGCATCAGGAGTTTTAAATGCATATTCGGTTTTAATATCAAAATTTTTAATCGAACCTGATAAACGAGTAGAATAAAGTTTTGAGTTATTATGTTGCACTGTTTGCTTATCGGTAAATTTTTCTTGTTTTAATAAAGCCGAAAACCCTAAAGTAAAAGATGCACTACTTAATTGAAAATCTAATTCAGAGTCAAAACCATAGAAACGAGTATCAAGTTTTGCAAAGTAGAAATTAGGCGTCCCGTAAATAAGTTTAAATCGTAAAAAATCGGTAGGTAAGAAATGTAAATTAGCTCCAAAGCTACTCTGATCAACACCTATTTCGCGTTGTTGGTAACTACGATAAATAAGCCCACTTCCCAATTGCTCATAAAAATCGCCTAATGTCAAATTAAATTTATCACTGGCATAACGAACAAAAAATTTCGAGATTCCTGTTTTATCATAAGCTATAGGATATCCTAGCAAAGGATTCGGCAGATAGGATTCGGCAGATATACCTGCTTCAAATTTACCATAACCCAACAATAAATCTAAGTAGTTGTTTGAAGCAATTTGTTTATCGCGAATATTTTCGGCAATTTCATTAATATAATACTGACTATTACTTTCGAATTGTCCGCTAAAACGAAATGTTTTCTGTGCAAGACATTCAGATACGAAAGCAAATACAATAAAAAATAAAAGATATCTCATAACAAATCGTTAATGTAAAATTGCATAAACTGCATTTGTTATAACAACAAACACAAATAAATGCAATTGGGGTTTATAAGAATAAATTTTCACGTAGGTTATAAGTCTGAAATGATTACTTATTTATTAGTTTTTTAAATTTCTTATACAATTCGAATTCGGCTCCTGCCGTATAAGAAACTTTCTCGTAAACCACACGTCTTTTCTCATCAATAATCAGAGCATAAGGAATAGATGATATGTTCATCGCTCGTTTTAGATTGCTATTAGCATCAGAGTATACTTCAAAAGGCCAATCGTTGCCATTTACAAGACTCTTTAGCCTAGCATTAGATTTACTATCGTCTACAGATACTGCTATTAGCTTAAATCCCGATTCTTCATTCCAGTCTTCATACTCTTCAGCAAAAGCATTCATCTCTTGCAAACAAGGCTTACACCATGTTGCAAAAAAACATAATACATACGGCTTTCCATCATTACCAAACTGTTTACTGGAAATCGTTTTACCATTAATATCTTTTATTTTTATTGCTGGAACTGTTTTTTGTGCCCATACTGTAGTTCCTGCAATTAATAACAGTCCTAATAAAATATTTTTCACAAGAATAAGATTTAGTTAAACATATTATTTTTATCTGATATATTTTGTTGCTTATTCGACTTCTTCATGAAAATTAACCGATTGCCCGGCATGTACTCTCTGAGTATTAAATACTCGGGATTGATCCTCGACATAAACTACTATTTCGAAATCCTGAATATTTCCCGTTCCTATATTAAAACTGTGTGTTTGATCAAAAGTATTATCTTTTACCGATTGAGCATCAGCAATACTCTGATTTAGGATAATATCCTGCAAAACATGATTATGTGTAAAATTAAGTATTGTCCTTGGCGAGTCTTCATAAATCGACCCCGAGAATTGATAATTACGCTGAACAGCAATAATTCCATTCCGAAGTAGATAAGCACTATAACGTAAATTCGATAAATCAGCATAAAACTTAAACTGAATAGTAAAATCAACAGCAGTTCCTCTTTGTTCTGAATTTATTGCTATAGCAACAACTGTTTTATTTTGAAAGTCGGCAGCATTAAAACCTTTTCTAAAATTGAACGAAGTATGCTTATCTGTAATTACTGTTGTTTGCGAAGTAATTCCATTTTCGCGAGCTACACGAATAGCATTATCATTTTCGATGGCAGAACCTAAAAAGTGTATTGCTACAGGAATAAAAACACTAGGATCGGCTTGCTCCGATTTCTCAATAGCTAAAATACAATTACCACACCAAGTAGCAACATAATCTTCAATTAATACTTTTTTCGATACTTTTACATCAGCCATAATAGTATCTATTCCGCCACCACCGCCACCACCATCAGGATTAACTACTTCTTTCTCTTCTGATGTACAAGAAAAAAATGCAATCCATGCTAACACTACGATTACTCTTCCTACTAAATCCATAACACAAATACTTTAAGATCTTTTAATAAGAACAAAAATTTCAGTGCTTTGGTTGTAATAAATTAGAGCAATTCAAATTAACTAAATATTATATTGGAAATTTTATTTCAGGAACGAAACATATAGATACAAAAAAAGGGAAACGAATTGCTTCCCTTTTTGCGGTCTGGACGAGACTCGAACTCGCGACCCCATGCGTGACAGGCATGTATTCTAACCAACTGAACTACCAAACCGTTTTTTTAAATGTATAATAAATCCTCTTATTCATTATACTAAACTTCAATACTTTTCAATA
>JAKSCO010000280.1 GCA_022360575.1 Bacteroidales bacterium
ACGCGCTTCTTTTCTTGCGAAACTCCCACATCAAAAGTTTCTATGAGAACACTCTTTTCAGCCAAAGCACCCACTCACACAAACCAGACCATACCTGGCCTTATCTATCTTCCATTTCAAGCGGGGAATAAAATAACGCAGCGGGAAAGTATTTCGCGTGGCGGGTTCTCTACCCTAGTTAGTAGAGTGAGATGAGCAGGATTACGGTTTGCGTGTCCACATCAATTTATTCTGCTCATTGTAAACACCATAAATATGGGAACCTTCTTTTTCATTCATAAGTAGAAACAGCTGCCATCTATTTTTATCTCTTACAGTCGCTCCATTATACTGACTAAAATAAGACTCATACACATCATTCATCTCTTTGCAATTATCGTATGACAATCGACTATATCTATACCCATCGCTCTTGAAATCTTTTAAATCATCAATGCCCATAGTTATTATCTTCTTTTGTTCTCCCCATTCCCATCCATATCTACGGTAAAAATCATAATGGAAAGGACCTAATAAAGAAAATATCTGATTATTCTGCTTCATTAACCTTAATGATTCTTTTATTAGTCCAGCTATTGCATGCTTTTCTCTCCATTCCGGCATGCTACAGACATTACCTATCCCTCCAACTTTAATCTTTTGATTATTCCAATATGTTGATAGATTCAATATCATTAGTGATGCATATAATGTCTCTTCTTCTATAGTCCCTAAAATAGTTGCATCATCATTATGTGTAAGAAAACCAAAATATTGCTCTAAATCTTCTTTGCTCAAAAAATTGAAGCAATAATTATTCATCTGTATTAGTTTTTCATTATATGTTTTATTATTTGTTATTATCTCAATTGCCATTAGGTTACCTCCTATTACTCCAAGTATATGAATTGACTGAATTAGCTTTAATGCGTACCTTAACATTTCTATTGCCAGATTCATCATTTATATTCATTGTCTTCATCACATCAGAACGATTAGAAACCAAAACAGTAACCTCATCAGTATCAGGATTTAAGACAGAACAAACGGTTAAATCTGCTACTTTATTAATAGGTATATTAGTCTTAATATCAAGATTCCTATTGCCCTCTTTAATATACTTACCTAGATGTTTTATAACATAATACGATGGATGCACTACATATTCCCTAGTCTTCTCATCAACCATTATTGGTGAATGACTTGGTCCTTGTCGATGTGCTGGAGTCCCTTCAACAGTATGCAACATGTTCCAATCAATAAATCCTGTACATCCTACTCTAATACTGTTAATAATATCATAGGCATAGTGCTTAGCTGGTCTTAAATAATATTCATCCATTGGACCAAAATAACATGCTTCTGTTTGAACTATATCTATACCTCTGTCTTTATACCTATCATATATGGTGTATGACATAA
>JAKSCO010000219.1 GCA_022360575.1 Bacteroidales bacterium
CCAATAAAAAAACAACCACACTATTCGGCAGAAAGTATTTTACCAACAGTAAAAAGGCTTATCGAATCATCGAGGGTATTTTTTCGTTGACAAAAGTAGTATTCAGGTTATCGAGGATGCTTTTTTCAACGACAAAAGTAGTCTTCAGATTGTCGAGGATACTTTTTTCAATAACAAAAGTAGCATTCAGATTATCGAGAGTACTTTTTTCAGTGACAAAAGTAGTATTCAGGTTGTCGGAAGTGGTTTTGTCAAATGTTTTTTATAATCTCAACATATAAAACATAGCATGTCTGGTTAAAAGATTTAAACCCAGATATCATCCCTAAAAAATCAATTAAATTTTATAGAGTTAGTCTCGTAAAATACATTTTTATATTGATACGAATATTATACAGTATATCGAAACAGTTAATAACATCAACACAACCATATTTAAGCAAAAAAACTAAGAAACTATTATAGTTATACTTACTATTTCGTTAAATTTGATAGCAACTGAAAACTATTATTACAGAAACAATATGAGTTAAACGGGGATAAAAATTAGATATAATCTAAACATAAAAACAATAAAATAAATGATTAAACAAAAAATATATGGACTTATAGAAAAAGGAAGTCATGGTTCTAAATTAAATTTAAGATTTGACTATGTTGTTATGATACTAATTGTTCTTAATATAATAGCAATGATATTGGAAACAATTCCTAACATTAATGATCCTCTAGATCATTTTTTCAGAATATTCGAAATAGCATCTATTATATTTTTTTCGATCGAATATATTTTAAGAATATATGTATCTAATCTTACTCATCCCTCAAGTAACCGAATTAAATCAGCATTAAAATTTATTTTCTCAGCTTACGGTTTAATTGATCTTTTTGCTATTGCTCCTTTTTATCTTCCGTTTATAATAAAAATAGACCTAAGATTTATAAGGATTTTAAGAATTTTTAGGTTTATGAGAATTTTAAAAATAAACAGGTATAGCAATTCTATTAATATTATATGGACTGTTATTAAAGAAAAGAAATCAGAATTAGCAATCACAGGATTTATAACAATATTAGTCTTATTGACCTCTTCATTCCTAATGTATTATATCGAGGGGAAAGCTCAGCCTAATAAGTTCCCAAATATAATTTCTAGTCTTTGGTGGGCTGTTGCGACACTTACTACTGTAGGCTATGGAGATGTTTATCCAGTAACCGGGTTAGGAAAATTTATTAGTGCCTTAATTGCTATATGTGGAATTGGATTAGTTGCTTTACCTACAGGAATTATTAGTTCGGGATTTATGAAAAAAATAAATAAACCGAATACCTCCACAAACAAATGTCCACACTGTGGAAAAGAGATTTCGTAAAAATGAAAAAGAAAGATAGAGATTTACTATTTATAATTTTGAATATATTAGTTTCGGTTCCTTTAATGATTTATTATGTCATAGAAAAACCAGAACAATTTCCGGCAACGATTATTCCAGGATATTTTTTTAGTGTTATTGGAGCTATTTGGGTAAAATATAAATTTAAACCAAGTAAAAACAAAAAAAAGATACTTAAAATATTTACTGGGATTATAGTCGTTATAACTATAGGATTAATATATATAATAGTTAAATATTAAATAAATTTGAAAGTATAAAAGATAAAAATGTAAGTCATAAAATCGGTCTTCCACACTGAGGAAAAGAGATTTCGTAAAACTAAAAAAGGGTAAATCGTTATGATTTACCCTTTTCTTATTATAAATTATCTTAAGCTTGAGCAGTAGGGCCACCAAAATTCATTGGCATATGTGGCTCACCACTATCATCAGAATGCTTAATGTTTCCGTACATTTTTTCGAACTTTTCAACATTATCTTGTAAAGCACCTAAAAAACGTTTGGCATGTTCAGGTGTTAGAATAATTCGG
>JAKSCO010000159.1 GCA_022360575.1 Bacteroidales bacterium
AGTTGGTGTTTCGGTAAATATATTAATAATTCATTAATTATTCACTCAAAGCCTTATTATTGCTAGAAAATATAGTTTCGGGTTTGTATCATAGAGTTAAATTATAGATGTATAACATTGCATTAAAATAATCTTTACACAAAATCTGAGACACTACCCGATTGAGCTCAATATTTGCAACTCCTCAAGACTTGAACTCATATTGACTTATAAATAACTTAAGAAATCGATAGTGTCTTAGATTTTGTGTAAAGATTATTTTAAAGTAATGTTATACATCTATAATTTAACTCTATGATACAAACCCGAAACTATATTTTCTAGCAATAATAAGGCTTTGAGTGAATAATTAATGAATTATTAATATATTTACCGAAACACCAACTATAACTATGGGGGACATTATTCACGAAAATTTATTAGCAAATACATTTATTAGTAGCGATGCTTTGTCGGAAAACGAATTGCAAACACTATACGACAATAGCAAATTAGTTAAACACAAAAAGAAACATATTTTATTTAACGAGGGAGATTTTACATCGCACATTTTTCTTTTAAAGTCGGGCTTAGTAAAGCTTTCGAAAAAATTAAAAAGTAATCGTTCGTTAATAATTAATATAACAACACCAGGCAAATTTATAGGTCTTAGCTCGCAATTTAGTTCGGGGATTTACAATCACACAGCAACCGTTATTGAATGTTGCGAAATATATTATATTAATTTAAAAACTTTTAATACGATTTTAGAAAACAACGCCAAATATGCCATGTCGTTAATGAAAATAATATGCAACGAAAGTTTAAATGTTTTTAATAGAGTAATAGCCCAAAACAATCGACAGCTGCCAGGTAAATTGGCCGATTTATTGCTTTATTTTTCTGAAGAAATTTACCACTCGAACTCGTTTGAGTTTCCGCTAACACGAAACGAGCTGGCCGAAATGGCCGGAACAACAAAAGAAAGCCTGATACGAACATTAACCGAATTTAAAAACGACAAAATTATTGCTATCGAAAAAAAATCGATAAAACTTAAGAGTTTCGAAATATTAAAAACATTGAGCAAAATAGGATAAAATGATTTGCAAGAAGAAGATACAAAAAACAGTAAATTAATAAACACATGAAGAAATACAATTTCCTTATAGTTGATGATATTTATATGAACCGATTCTTGCTTCGGTCTATTATATCGGATATAAGCAATTGTTTTATCGAGGCCGAAAACGGACACCAAGCCATTGATGCCATCAAAACAAATACTATAGATATTGTTTTGATGGACATAGAAATGCCCATAATGAACGGGATAGAAACCACCCAGCATATACGCACACAACTAAACTATCCGCTAAATAAAATCCCGATAATAGCCCTAACAGCCCATAATCCGAACGATTTTTTAAGTCGCAACCAAAATTTAGGTTTCGACAAACTACTAACCAAACCCTATTCGCGAAAAAAAGTAGTCGATACCATAAATAGCTGCATCGAATTGCTCAAGAATAAAGCTACCACCTAAGAGCAGATTCCAGATTCGAGTTATGATTTAAAGCTTTGCACCGCTTTGCCCGAAAATTAACACCGAACAAAAGCCACAACAAGCGAAGCAAAGCGAAACCAGAGCGAAGGAAGAAATTACATCAAACCACAACTGTTAATAAAAATTACATTAATTTAAAAAGGTTTTGGATTACTCTGAAATTACATCAAACCACAACC
>JAKSCO010000289.1 GCA_022360575.1 Bacteroidales bacterium
GTCGAAATCTCATCGAAGAGACTCAGGATAGTTTCGATCTTGTCGAAATCTCATCGAAGAGACTCAGGATAGTTTCGGTCTTGTCGAAATCTCATCGAAGAGACTCAGGATAGTTTCGATCTTGTCGAAATCTCATCGAAAAGCCTCAGAATGGTTTCGATCTTGTCGAAATCTCATCGAAGAGACTCAGAATGGTTTCTATCTTCTTCGGAGCTATATTTTCAAAAACTTTTTATTTGGGATTATATATTCGAGCGGTTAATTTTACTCGAAATTCCAAGGAACTTCTCAGGTAAACCACTAAATTTGGGCTCTCGGAATAATACCTTAATATTTAATTAAGGTGTGTTATACGTAGGTCAAATTACACAATAAACAGTATAATTTAAAAATATGAGAAATAATTACAAATGCATTTATGCTTTAATAATATTTTTAGCATTTATATCGTGCGAAAAAGATGATAATTATCCCAAAAAGTTTGTGAGACATCATTTTGTTGAAGGTAAATTGAGAATGTTTACCCGAGAAGGTGAAGTAAAAAATACTGAACTTATTAATAAGTATATCAAGAGATATAGAAATAAATTGAGTGGAACAGATTTGAATGACGAAAGTAAATTCTATTCTTTTGAGGATGATGTTAACTTATATGAAAACTATAACTTTGAATTATTCTTTAGTTCGTCAACTCATGGAAATATTACGCATATTACAAAAAAAGGAAACAAAACGGTTAATTTCAATTTAATATCAGGAGATGGCTACATTAACCTTAGCATGAGAGACACGTTGTTCTGTTTAGAAAACTCCGATAAAATTCCGATATATAAGTGTTCGCCAGAAATAATAAATAAAAGACCACTTTCTCCAATCACAGGTTTTGACTTTGAGAAAACTTATTTTAGACCATTGTACGCCAATCAGGTTAACAATGAAATTCAAATATTTTTGGTAAGCTATCTGAAGACAAAACATTTTAATAAAAATTTAAGGCAAATTAATTTGCAACAAGCAGTAAACAATAAGATAAATCCAGATTATATCTCAAATTTTAATAGTCTTTTTTCTGAGTGGAGAGATACAATTGTTTACAAAGAAAGCTATATTGTTTTCAAAGAATAATGACAACTACACGCAATTTTTCTACTATTTGGAAAGAAATTGCATTTGTTACTAGAATCCTACAATTATAAACATCATGAAAAAAGGTTTTTTACTTGTATTTATTGTTTTCTTAGGTTATTCGGGATTATCTCAAGACTTATCGTCCTATGCAAATTTCTTATTAAGACCTTATTTTGAGAATGGTGTTAGTTTAGTTAGAAATGATTTTATGAAACAAAACTATGAAATTCAGCCAATCGATTGGGGGATTGGATTACAATTTGGATTACCTGAATTACAGAGATTAATCCCTTATGCTCAATACACAAATTCTGAGTATAAACTTGAGCAAAAAGGCTCTAATACTATTTCAAATAATCAATTTTCTGGAGGAGTAATAATCCCTTTAAAAACTCAAGGCGATTTTGTATTTAAATCAAAAGTGGGCTACAATTATTCAAAAATTAAGGAATCGTCTAATGATATTAATTCTGGATCTCATGGTTTTAAATTAGGAATTGGTTTTGAAAAAAAATTATTTATGAATTCAAGAGTCTACACAGACTTAGTGTATAATTACCAGAAAACAAGGAATAATGAATTCAAAGATTTTGATTCAGTAAGATTATCTATAGGATTTATACTTTAAAATAAACTTATACCAAAAGAACATCAAAATAAGTAATAAAAAACAATGAACTACTGTGATTAAATTTAACGAGAAC
>JAKSCO010000014.1 GCA_022360575.1 Bacteroidales bacterium
GCCGGAAAAGAAGCTTACGAAAACGGAAATGTTTATTGTGGAACAAAACATGCTGTTGATGCTATCTCGAAAGGTATGCGCATTGATATGCTAAAACACAAAATAAAAGTTACAGCAATTAACCCAGGAATGGTAGATACCGAGTTTTCGCTTGTTCGATTCAAAGGAGATAAAGAAAAAGCCGAAAATGTGTACAAAGGACTTACTCCCTTATATGGCTACGATATTGCTGATGCTATTTTATATGCAGTAACACGCCCAGAGCATGTTTGCATTAACGATCTTATAATTACCCCAACATGTCAGGCAAATTCGTTTTATAAATCAATCCCATAATATTTTACAAAAACCTAAAATTATGTTTAAAGTAGTAGTTTCGGCACTTATTGTTTTTTGCATTTCGCTTAGCAATAGTTTTTGCTGTACCACAGCAGTTATCTCGGGAAAATATACCGAAGACGGACGTCCTTTGTTATGGAAACATCGCGACACCGATTTTCATAATAACAAATTGATGTATTTTACCGATGGCAAATTCGATTATATCGGATTAATAAACACCAAGGATATTAAAGGCGAACAAGTATGGGCCGGCACAAATTCGTCCGGATTTTCGATTATGAACGCAGCCCTTTATGATGTTAATTTAGATTACAAAGGCGATTATAAAAATCGCGAAGGATTTGTAATGAAAATGGCATTGCAAGAATGTGCTACAATCGAAGATTTCGAGAAATTTCTTAAAAAACTGACTAAGCCTTATGGCGTTTCTGCCAGTTTTGGTGTTATCGATGCCAAAGGAGGAGCTGCTTTTTACGAAACCGACAACAATACTTTTGTAAAATACGATGCAAACGATCCTCGGATAGCCCCTAATGGATATATTATCCGATCGAATTTTGCTTATATAGGGAAAAAAGATAAAGGCTATGGATACATAAGATACGAAACTGCTCAAAACCTTTTCAGCAATGCTTTTGCTACAAATAACTTAAATTACAAAACCATCATTTCGGAATTTAGTCGCTCGTTTTCGAACTCTCTTCTAAATACTAATTTCAGAAAAGATGTTGAAAATAATATCAACACAAACGATTTTATTAATTCGGACGATTTAATTTGTCGAAATAGCTCGGCTTCGGCTATTGTTATACATGGAGTAAAAAAAGACGAATCGCCTAAGTTTACAACCATGTGGACTGTTTTAGGATTTCCGTTTACAACAGTAGCTGTTCCGTGTTGGATCGAAGGAGGCAAAGAACTCCCATCAATGATGATGGCCGACGAAAAGTCAAATGTTCCTCTTTGCGATTTATCATTACAATTAAAAGATAAGTGTTATCCTATAAAAAGAGCTTCGGGATATAAATATCTAAAAATATCAGAACTCATAAACACAAAAAATACAGGAATAACACAAAAAATAGAGCAAATAGAACAAACTATTTTTGCAAAAACCGAAAAGGAATTATCCAATTGGAGAAAAAAATCAATAAAAAAAGATCAAATACAAAATTATTACAAATGGATTAATACCTTTGTAATGAAAGAATATCAAAAGAATTTTTTCTAATTAAAAACAATCAACAACATAAAAGCTACATTTGAATTTCAGATGTAGCTTTTGTTTTTATACAA
>JAKSCO010000253.1 GCA_022360575.1 Bacteroidales bacterium
AGTCGATCTGAAAAAAATAATATGACACAAAGTTATGAGCACTCCCATTGCGACTAACTGATTATACGTTGCGACAAGTTGCTCGTCTGTTCCTTCTGGTGTCTCGGCTATTCCTTCGAGTAACTTGACAGCTCCTTCTAATTGCTTTTCTATTTCTTACAATGTCTCGGCTACTCCTTAGAGTGTCTTTTGTATTCCTTCCAGTGTCTGGTCTGTTCCTTCTGATGACTTTTCTGTTCCTTCAAGTTGCCGTTGTGTAGCTTCGAGTCGTTCTTCTTTTGCTTCGAGGCTTTGGTGGGTTGCATCTCTATCTTCTTGCTCTGCTTCTCGTTGTTCTTCTATTGCTTTGCACTATTTTCACAAGCCACAAGTCTCAGACTTGCGGCAGTGGAGAGAAATCTGCTCATTTGGGCTAATACCAAAAGAAAAGAGCTGATCTTTTTCGGAACAGCTCTTCTGGTTTTTTTGAATTATTTGTATCGCTACTATATGGTAATCGTTTTTATAATTTCTTTATTATTTTAACGACACCTCCACCACTATACGAGTGATACTCGCCGTTATACATGGCATCGGCACCTACGGGTCCCATTTGAAAGGAACCACACGAAACAGCTCTAACCAAATAGTAATAATATGCCGGACGAGTATAATCGTTAGCTCCGGGTACATCGACAAATAAATTGATTCTATCGTCGCGAATGTCCATGTAATCGGCATGCGACCGACTGTGTGGCCACGACATGCTTGATGGCAATTTTGTTATACGAGGATTTTCGATTTCGAATCCTGCAGGTAGTAAATCGGATATAACTACATTTTCGACTTTAGAACTTGTTAGTCCGTATATTTCTAATTCGACTAGTATCAAATCGTTCTGCTTAAAGGTATTTGTCGTTATTTTTTGTCCCAATCGGTTGTAAAAGTTCTTACGTACTCGAATGTATTTATCTTCTTGGATGTAATTGCCCTTAGCACTAATACCCTCTGTTTGGAAGAAATAATAGAGTTTTCCATTGCCTTTAGTTGTTATTTCGATATCGTTGTTTTTTAAATCGCTTGTATGTAAAGTAATTGTATTGTTTTCGAAATTGGCAATTTTCTTTCCTCCCGATTTTATTTCGGCCGATATATTGGCATCCTGAACAGCTTTGGCTATTTTACCCATAGCTAAAAACCCAAACGATCGTTCCTGTGTATTTAAATAGGTTTTATTTTTCAGATAATCTGCTATGTGCTTAGCCATAATACCTATCTGACTATTATCGGGATCGACCTCTAATAATGCATTTAGAGCAATGGCTTCGTCGCGAACGGGCGAATAAAAACTACCTCCAAACGAAGGTTTAGATTTTTCGCCTTGGAAACTACGCGGCAATACTTCTCTGTATTTTTTTATATTGCCAGTAAGCGCATAAGCTCCTGCTAATAGATATTTACTATCTAAACTCAATAACTCGGGTCGGGCTTTATAATAATTCATTGTTGCAATAGGTCGTTCGCCAGCCAAAGCTAATACGTATAACGAGTAGGCTATTTCTTTATAAGTAATGTGTCGCTTTTTGTTTCCATTGTAATAGTATATGAAAGTTTCTTTTTTACGCAATTTCATTTTCAGATACTTTAATAGGCGATTTAAGAAATCGGGATCAACATCGTAGCCTGCTTTTTGAGCTTCTAATGCAAAATGAGCAGCATAAACCGATCCCCACCAGCTTTCGTGTCCACCTTGCGGCCAATAAGTTAAGCCTCCATTGTAAAGCTGCATTAGTTTTATTCTATTTAGTGCTGCTTGCACATTCTGTGCAGCATCGGATATAGCTCTGGTATTTTTAAATGTAACATTAATTAGATCGCCAAAATATAACTGAGGAAATGCTGTAGAAACTGTTTGCTCGACACATCCATAAGGATATCTGACTAAATAATCTAAACTATTGGTAAATTGTACTAAAGGACTATTGCTTATTATTAGTTTTTTATCGATACTCGACTCGATAAAGTCTTCGGTATTTATTTTAATTTGGGTTGATTTACCAGCTATTACTGATCCTGAAGCAAATCGTTTTTGTAATGGCGATGCCGGACGAACAGTAATGTCTGTTTTGTTTATAAATTTTTTATTTAAGGCATTTACCTTAATTGTAAGTTTTGCTTGTCCTATTTTGGGTTTTGCGTATACTCTGAATGTGGTTTCTTTTTCGCTATTGGGTTCTAAAATTAACATTGTTGATTTGCTACCCAAAACTTCGACTAACTCGGTTGTTTCGATATTTATCTTACATTTTGCTTTTTTGCTGGTAGTGTTGGTTACAATAACAGGAACATCGATACTGTCTTTAGGACTAAAGAAACGAGGCAAAGCAGTACTAACTACAATTGGATCGGCAACTTTCATATTGGTATATGCTGATCCAAATTGATGCTCGTCGTAATTTACAGCCATTATCCTTAAATCGCCCGAAAATTGAGGTATCTTAATATCAAACTCGGCTTCGCCCTTGGAATCGGTATGTAAGATCCCACTCCAAAACGAGACTAATTTTACTCGTTTGTTTTGTAGAGGATTTAATCGCTTAGTACTACCTGCTCCATCGCCACCTCCGGTATGGCTTTTAACCATATTTAACTCGGGGAATATGTATGGATAAATATTATAAGAATTTACCTGCAGGGCTCTTCGTTGATAGAAAAAATCGTAAGGGCTAGGAGTTTTGTAATTTGTAATTTGAAGAATACCCTCATCGACAACAGCAATTGTTAACTCGCTATTTGGTTTTGCTTTTACATGTATTGTTTGTGTTTTGTTTGACTCTGATTTTTCGACAGCCGAAATATCTATAGGAATTCTATTTTCTGATTTTTCGACAATAACAGGTGTAAATCCGTGAGCAACTGTTAAAGGCATATCTGATTTTTTGTGAGGACGGAACAGAGTTGCTGTAAGATATACATTGGGTAAATAATCGTCGGGGATATCTAACTCGAACGAGGCTACTCGCTTATCGGTATTTACATAAAAATGTTTTAACACCTTATCGCTTTCGACAGTAACTAATATTTTTCCAGAGAAAGGTGCTTTTAAAATAACATTCGCTTTTTCGCCTACATTGTATTTTTCTTTATCGAGCTGAATATCGATTTGGCCTTCGTTGTTTACTTTAAACGAGCTATAACTTGTACTTCCCCATCCATAAGCATAAATATTACGACTAACATAAGTTGCTGCATTGGGTAAGGAAACACGCAGTTCGTAGGTTCCTGAAGTTTCGGGAATAAAACTATAGGTAGAATTAACACCACTTAAAGTAATTTGTTTGCTATCGATAATTCGCTCTACTTTTTCTGATCGATATCTAAAGTATTTTCCTGATTTCGACAATACTGTTTTATACTCGTGTTTTATTAGTTTAAGATTTGCTTTATATGAATCTAAAGCTTTTCCGTTTTTATCGACAGCTATTAGATTGAATTTTACGGCTTGTCCGGTTGCGGTATAATAACCTCCGTCGTATCTTATTCCGAGAAATACCTCTTGAGTATAGATGTTTACTTTATTTAATCGATTTACAGGTCGTCCGGTTTCGTCGAAAACAGTTGTAAAAATATCCGATTGTAATAGGCCTAAATTTCGGTAACTATCGGGAATAATAAACATCTCATGACCTTTACCTTCGGGGTTGGTTTTACCCTCTCGATACTTGCGTTCGAAATACTTGTCGGCACCTTGGATATAGTAATTGAAATCGCGATTTTCTTTAGGTACAAAATATTTTCGTTTGGTTGATAGCTCTACTTGATAATTTCGATTAGCTGCCGGAGGCCCGAAGAAGTTTGTAGCCACAAAATCGACATCAATAATATCAGAAGGACTGTAATCATTGTAATCTAATCGCACATCTACTTTTATTCGGTCGGGCATAAACTCTTCGACTTTTATATTTTTTGAGCCAATAAAAACATTGTTTGATGTATAAACATCGATTGAATATGTTCCGGTGCTTGCTGTAGGTGCTAATTTTACTTTCGACTCGAAAGCACCATTGCTATTTAATATTTTTCGAGCTGTTTTTAATTTTTTTCCGTTAGGAGTAATTACTTTAACGATAACAGGTAAGTCGCCAGGCGATTTCCACTGATAGTTACGTATGATTGCTGAGAAATGGATTGTTTCGCCTGGGCGATAGATGTCGCGTTCGGCATAAATAAAAGTTTCGAGTCCGGAAGCATTTTTGTAACTACCCCCAACATCGTATCGCGATGTAGTAACTCTGGTTTGCTTTAAGGGAATAAAATTGAAATCATCGGCTAATTTTGCTGTTATTACATTTGTTTCGAAACCCGGAGCTTTAAGATCGGTATATTGATATGTTGCAAAGCCTTCGGCATTGGTTTTAACAGTTGCATTTACCTGATTATTTTTACCTATAAATTTAATATCTACATCAGCCAAAGGTTGGGCTGTTTTAATTGAATTAGCAAAAACAGTAATCGATTTCTTTCCTTTTTTTACGATTAAACCAATATCTGAAATCGAAATAAGAGCTTTATCTTTTAAATAATAATTTTCGGTTGATGCTATTTCGACAACATACAAACCTTTATGATCTGAAAGCTTATCTTCGAAATCGAGGTTTAGTAAATGATTATTTCCACGCCGAGGCAAGGTATTTGTTTCTATTTTTTTTGCAAAAACAATATCCCCAAAATCGCTAGTGTTGTTACTACTATAATCGTAATAGTAATCGTCGTAATAATAATCGTTGTTAGCTCTGAAGTTGTAATTTTTAACATACGATACAATGTTGTTCTCGTATATCTTTGTTATTCGAACATTAACTTTTGGTGTGTTTACTATTGCAGCTTCGATGTTACGAGCACCTTCTTTGGACAAATAAAACTCTTTTTTATTTACGAAAGCTATACTTGGCTTTAAATTTCCGAACGATACAGGCTGAGTATATTCGTTTTTTAACTTCCCTCCCAGTTTACCTGTTAATCCTTTTTTTAGAGTTAAATCATACTTACGATTCATACTGAAATTGCTACTTTTTATAATAAAAAATCCAGAATAAGACTCGACAGTATATTTTATTTTAGGCTCGATGAGCAAGCACCTTTTTATTTCATCTTCGGGGATATCCTGAGTAGTATAAACCGTTACAGTTCCTTCGTTTCCATCGTGTTTTGCACGTACATTGTCTATATTTAATTTATTAGACGATGTTATTAAGAAATCTTCTTCAAAATCGGAACTTATTTTTTTTGTTCCGTTGTAGGCTTTTAATCCTTTTTTTAGGATAACTGTTGCATCGAGGTCGTCGTCTTTATTCTCGATATCGGATACTACAAACTGTATAATATTATTAACTCTAGAAGTTAGCAATTCGAAATCGAAAGCTTTTTTATTTATTTTAACTCGAAAAAGTTCAGCAACATCAGTAGGGTTAACGTCTTGGTTAAACTCTATGTTGATTTGTATTTGAGCTTGTTTTTCGATATCGTTAGAAACAACCCAGTTGGCATTTACATTGTTTATGTTCAGATAAGTTGTATGAAACTCGTAAGTTTTTGTTTTTCCCAATTTAAGATCGGGTTTATAGTTTAAAACCTCCGAACTAATTTTGCAAGTATAATCGGTAGAAGGTCTGAACCCTTTAGCTGGAACAAATACCAACTTATCAGAGGCTGTCCACATGTATTTACCCTGAGTTTGTGGCTTAATTATTAAAAACTCGTTGCTAAGCCAAACATTTACTAAAGAATCGGGCACTAATTTTTTATTGAAAGTAAAACTTAAACTTTTTGTTTTACTAATCTCTTCTGAAAAATTCTTGTCGACAAGCTTTACATGATTAGAATGTTTTGAGCAAGAATAAAATAATATCAGAAACATCCCGATAAGGATTAACAGATTTTTTCTCATAGTATTATTTGTATTTATTTAATGATTATAGTTTCTTAAAAACCATCTAAAACTACATAAAAAAGGTTTAAATTTTGTTAGTTTGCAAAACTATAATACCAAAAGAGCATCAAAATGAGTGATAAAAACGTTTCTTTTTGCCTTATCCATTGCCAAAAAAGTTGCAAGGTAACTCGGCTATCTTTTACTTTTTCGTCGCGTCTAAGACAAAATTTATTCATTTTTATAAATCCCTCATCTTGAAATCCATTTGGTATAACAAAAAAGAGAGGCAAATGTAATTCAAAGAAAAACAATTGTAAACAAGGAAACACGTAATAATTATCATTAATAAATAAACTTTAACTGAGTGTGCTATTTTATGTCGAAAATCAGATTATTACATAGCAGTCGAAAATGGCGAAATATTCTTAAAACAGTATTTAAGACAAGAAAAATAAGATACACAATAGCTAGCTTATTGTTTATTTTTTGTGCTTTTCTGTTTTTGGATGTGTTATACCCTATAAACACCAATATTTCTTATTCGACCATTATTTATGCTCAAGATAGTACATTATTGCATGGTTTTCTGACTCCTGATGAAAAATGGAGAATGTATACTACACTGGATGAGATAACACCTGAACTAAAAAAAGCTATTGTATTTAAAGAAGATAAATATTTTCATTATCACTATGGGGTAAACCCAATAGCTATAGCTCGTGCTATTTTCTACAATATAAAAAGCCGCAGGCGAACCTCTGGAGCATCGACTATAAGTATGCAAGTAGCCCGATTGCTTGATCCGAAACCAAGAACCTACAGTAATAAAATAAAAGAAATGTTTCGGGCTACACAATTAGAATGGCATTATACAAAAAACGAAATTCTTCAATTGTATTTAAATTTGGCTCCTTTTGGCGGAAATATAGAAGGAGTAAAAGCTGCATCGGTAATTTATTTTGGTAAACTACCGAGTCATTTAAGTATTGGAGAAATAGCAACACTATCGATAATCCCCAACAGGCCTGTATCTTTAAGACTAGGAAAAAATAATGAATACATAAAACAGCAACGCAACAAATGGCTGAATCGATATAAACAGAACAATTTGTTTCCGAAACAAAACATTGATGATGCTATTGACGAACCCATTAATGCTTACCGACATAATGTACCTCGCATGGCACCTCACATATCGCATCGATTAAAGAATAAATACCCCAAGCAAAATATTATATATTCGAGTATTGATTGCGAAATACAACGCAAGCTTGAATCAATAGTAAAAAATTACAGTCAAAGTTTATATTTTCAGAATATAAAAAATGCAACATGTTTGGTTATTGATAATAAATCGCATAAAGTTAAAGCATATATAGGATCGGCAGATTTTTTTAACAACGAAGATGGAGGTCAGGTTGATGGCATTACAGCAATTCGCTCGCCGGGGAGTACCCTAAAACCTCTTTTATATGCTATGGCAATTGACAAAGGATTGATTACTCCTAAATATTGTATTGCAGATGTACCTTTTAGTTTGTCGGGCTACGAACCTGAAAATTACGATGGCAAATTTTATGGCAATATAAGTATTGAGTTTGCTTTAGCAAAATCATTAAATGTTCCGGCAGTAAAAGTTCTGAATAAACTCGGGATTAAAACATTTATCGATAAACTATCTCAAATAAATTTCACCCAAATTAAAAGCAACAAAAATAATTTGGGGCTATCAATAGCACTAGGAGGATGTGGGTCTAAGCTCGAAGAACTAACCACTATGTATAGTGCTTTTGCCAACGAGGGCAGGTATCAGAATATATCTTTTATACAAAAGAAGAAAAACAAACCAGCCCAAAAGATGATTTCTAAGGCTTCGGCTTTTATGATAACAGAAATACTAACTCAGCTAACACGCCCCGATCTACCTTTAGCTTGGGCAAATAGCAAACATATGCCCAAGATTGCATGGAAAACAGGCACGTCTTATGGGCGCAGAGATGCTTGGAGTATTGGTTACAACAAGAAATATACTGTAGGCACATGGGTGGGTAATTTTTCGGGCGAAGGAGTTCCTGAATTAAGCGGAGCATCAAAAGCCTCGCCATTACTTTTTAAGATTTTCAATACAATCGATCATAATTCGGAATCTGAATGGTTTAGCATGCCCGACGAAGTTAGCTTTAGAGCTGTATGTCCCGAGACAGGTTTACTGCCATCAAAACATTGCTCGAACGATATGCTTGACTACTACATACCCGGAGTTTCGTCGATGCAAACATGTCAGCATATAAAAATAGTACCCATTGCTATCGACTCTAGTGTTTCGTATTGCACATCGTGCAAACCACACTCGGGGTATATCAAAGCAGAGTATCCTAATTTATCGCCCGAGATAATTGCTTATTACGAAGTAAATCATATCGATTATCTAAAAATTCCTCCTCATAACCAGAAATGCGAACGTATTATTGCTGGCAAAGCTCCTCAAATAACATCGCCTATACATAAAAATGAATACTATGTAGATGTTAATAACGAGATGCAAATAAAACTAAGTTGTCAGGTTTCTAATGATGTCAATAAAATTTATTGGTATATCAATAAAAAGTTTTTTAAAGCTGTAAAGCCATCTGAAAGCATCTTTTTTGACCCTGAAGAAGGAAAAATACAAATATCGTGCTCTGACGATAAAGGCCGAAATACCGATATTTATATTGATGTAAAACACATAAATCTGTAAGTTTTTTCGATCTCGCCTAAGACAAAAATTATTCATTTTTATAAATCCCTCATCTTGAAATTCATTTGGTACAAAGCCTTTAGCTCTCGAATTTATTTTCTTGGTTTAATAGATTTTATTATCTTATACCAAAAGAATATCAAAATATTAGTATAAAATTTATAACTAACAAAATTCTAAACAGATGAGAACAAGACCTAACTTTCTAGATTCGATGAAACTGCCTATACTCTTATTTCTTATCATTCCTTTTTTGCATTTGTGTAGTTCGCCAAGCGAGCATTACAAAGAGGAAGAAACACAAGAGATTATTGAATTTCCAGAACCAGACAACTACTCTCTTAAAAAAAAGAAAAAGAAAATAAAAATCAGAGATTACAAAACGATATTGGCCGTAGATGAACATATAAATATGAATGAAACCGCAGAGCTTAGAGTTTGGATTGGCGCTCAAAAGGCAAAGGCCAAATTTCATAAAGGGATGAAAAAAGACTCTTCGCTAATCTCGTCAGAACTGGGACAATATGCTAAAATTATTCCTTATGCTCCCGACTTTGAGATATCGCCAAGCCAAGTAGAATGTATTAAGATACATCCTTCGGGTTCTGATGTTCGTTTTTCGCTGAAACCAATAAAAACAGGAACTTTTAAAGTAAGTGCTAGTATTAAAATATACGAACAAAAATCTTGCGAAGGTGATTATGTCCCTAAAACAACAACAACCTTATCAGTTACTGTAGAGGTAAACACCAAAAAAGTGATCAAAAATAAATTATGTGAAGCAGGTGATATTGTATGGGAAAAATTTTTAAACTTTTGGAGTGCTTTATGGGTTCTACTATTCGGAGTACTTATTTTTTTGATTAGAAAAAAACTTAAAAAGAAAACAGGCTTTAAAGACGGCGAAATTGATACAAACAAATAAATACCAAAAGAAAGACACTTATGAAATACAAATGTAAAATATGCGGACATATATATGATCCAAAAGCAGGAGACCCTAACGGAGGAATACCTCCCGGAACAAATTTTGATGATATTCCCGACACATGGAAATGTCCTATATGCGCAGTAAGCAAAAAAGATTATGACCTTTTAGTCTAACATCGAAAGAATATCAAAATGAGGTATAAAAACGTTCATTTTTAAAATCCCTCATCTTAAAATCAATTTGGTATAAAGGTTGAATTTAGATTACTTTTCGTATTTGGAAATAAAAAAATGCTAAACTTTCGTTTAGCATTAATTTTTTCTAAAAAATCTTAAAACTTTAAATAATTCAGATTAATACTTGGTATATTCGTATTTGTACTGAATTCGATATTTGTAAAGAGCATAATAAACTTCGACACGCTCTAAAACATCCTTATCATTGTAATAGTATGTTTTCTTCGAATTTTCGCTAGGATTATTATCATACCATTGTTCCTCAATCAAATTTCCTTTCTGATTATACTTATAAATATTGTTTACAATGATTTTTCCTTTAGGCTGTTCTTTTAAAATCTTTATCAAATTTTTTTTTGTATCGTACTTATAAATTTCTTTGTAGATAAATTTAGTACCAACATATGCCGCTTTATCCTGCACCAAATTGTTTTTGAATGTATATACAAATTTTTCTTTTGCTTTTCCCTTTGTATCATACTCAATAGTTTCGATAATATTATCGTTCGAATCGTATTTGTTTACTATTTTTCCGGTAAGAGTTGTTTTATCGCTATATATATTAACATTACAAATGTTTCCTTTATAATTAAATACACGTTTATTTTTTATAGATCCAGATACATCAGAACGTACAATTTTCATTAATTTACCTTGAGAATTATAAGTATACTTTATGATCTCATAATCTTCGCCATTGTATCTTTCTTCTCTAATCTTAAGTCCATTGTTGTCGTAAGTAATATTTTGTTGGAACATTACTTTGTTTTTGGCATTGTTATAATTAACAAACTCTACTTTATTATCGTTGTTGTCGTATTTATAACTAAGTTTTTGATCGATAGAGCCCGACTGAAAATACACCTCTTCGATTAGATTTCCTTTATGATCGAATTTCTTTAAAAAGTTTTTATAACCTTCTTTTACAGGAGTTCCTTTTTTGTACTTATGATTCCACTGAACCTGACTTCTGATCCTGTTTTTTGCAATATTCTCCTTCCATTTAATTTCTCCCGGCATTTGTCCTTTTAGAAGAAGTGTAGTCAAAATAAAAATCAATATAAAAGAGAAATATTTTTTCATATGTTTATTGTTTTTCTTTAATTGTTATTTAACTGCTATTTTATATCTTTTGTTATTTAGTTCCACCAACAATTCCTTTTTGCTTGTGAATTTTCTTGATTTTATATAAAAATTATAATTAAATTCTCAAATATCAAAATCATATATACGGTAAAATTATAACTTAGTTAGTGTTTATACTTCAGCATTTTATTAATATGCTTTCAGACTTTACCATTAATATATGCTTCATCTTTATAATTTGAATTACAAACTAAACCAATTCGATTAAATAAAAAAATTATTTAGATTCGAATTTACAATAAAAATAAACATTTTCCATATTTTATGTCTTTTCTGAAATTAAATATGAAATTGTATTTTTACAGAAATTTTATATACCGAAAACATGAGAATTGATATAATAACTGTTTTACCCGAATTATTAGAGAGTCCATTTAGCCATAGCATAATAAAACGAGCACAAGAGAAAAAGCATGTCGAAATTTTTGTACATAATTTAAGAGACTATGCTACCAATAAGCACAAAACTGTTGATGATTATGCTTTTAGTGGAGATGCAGGGATGGTTATGATGATTGAACCCATTGACCGGGCAATATCGACATTAAAAGCCGAAAGAAATTACGATGAAATTATTTATACCTCACCCGATGGAGTAAAATATAATCAGCAAGAAGCCAATAAACTAGCCACTTTCGAAAATATTATAGTTTTGTGCGGACATTATAAAGGAATTGATCAGCGAGTAAGAGATCATCTTATTACAAAAGAAATATCGATTGGAGATTATGTTTTAACAGGAGGCGAACTAGCTGCAGCAGTAATTGTTGACAGCATAGTTCGATTAATTCCGGGAGCCATATCCGACGAAACATCGGCATTAACAGATTCTTTTCAAGATAATTTATTAGCACCTCCGGTTTATACCCGACCGGCCGAATATAAAGGATGGGAAGTTCCGGATATTCTTCTATCTGGAAATTTCAAAAAAATAGAACAATGGAAAGAAGAACAATCTTTAGAAAGAACTCGAAGATTACGCCCCGACTTGCTTGATGAATGATTATCGGGGACATAAAAGATATTTAAATTAAATACTTTATCTTTATCAAAATAACACTCAATTATTATTAATATTTAATTTGAACAATACATAAATTTTAAAACAAATGAAAAAAGTTACAACAACGTTTTGGATTATTGCCGGAGCAATCGTTTTATTTATCCTCTTTTTTAGTGGAAAATCTTTTATAACACTAAAACCGGGCGAAAAGGGAGTTGTATTTAAACCTTTTTCGAAAGGTTTAGATAAGGACAATGTTTATAATCAAGGATTTCATGTTATTGCCCCTTGGAATAAACTAATTGTTTATAATGTCCTAGAGCAAAATAGCGAAGAATTAATGGATGTTTTAGATAAGAATGGATTATCGATAAGCATGGACGTATCTATTCGATTTAATCCTAAATATGAGCGAATAGGATATTTACACGAGAAATTTGGTGTAGAATATATCCGCAGATTAATAGTTCCTGAAGCTCGATCGACAGTAAGAAGAGTTGCCGGACGCTATACTGCCGAAGAAATTTATTCGACTAAAAGAAAAGAATTAGAACAAGCAATAGTTAAAGAAACAGCCGAAGTATTGGGTGTTAATGAAATTGAGATGAAAGCTTTGCTGATTCGATCAATTAATTTACCAGAACAAATAAAAGTTGCTATCGAAAATAAACTAAAACAAGAACAAGAAGCTTTAGCATATCAATACAAACTCGAAAGAGAAAAATCTGAAGCCGAAAGAAAAAGAATTGCAGCCGAAGGAGAAGCTCGTGCCAATAAGATTATTAATAGTAGTTTAACCAAAAACTTATTAAAGATGCGAGGTATTGAAGCTACTATAAAACTTTCTGAATCGCCAAACTCTAAAGTTGTTGTTGTTGGAAGCGGAAAAGATGGATTGCCTCTGATTTTAGGAGGAAATAACTAAACAATATAAAGAAACTGTCCGCGAGGGCAGTTTTTTTTATCTAAAAAAAGTTACTAATAAAAAAGATTGCTTTTAGCTATTTAACCAAAGCTCGAAAAAGCAAAAAGATGCCTTTAGCTATTTAACCAAAACTCGAAAAAACAAAAAGATTAGCTTTAGCTATTTGACCAAAGCTCGAAAAAGCAAAAAGACGCCTTTAGCTATTTGACCAAAACGTAAAAAAACAAAAAAATTAGCTTTGACTATTTAACCAAAACTCAAAAAAGTAAAAAGATTAGCTTTAGCTATTTAACCAAAGCTCGAAAAAGCAAAAAGATTAGCTTTGGCTATTTAGCCAAAAGATAAAAACTAATTATTCGAAAATATTGTAAAAAGGGAAAAGTAAAGTAAATATTGTTTCGTTAGGTTTCGATTTTACAAAAATATTTCCTTGATGTAGATGCATTATTTGTCTAGAAAAACTTAAGCCAACACCCGATCCTTTTTCTTTGGTAGTAAAAAACGGAACAAAGATATTTTCTACAATTTTATCAGAAATTCCACATCCGTTATCAACAATTTGTATTTCAATTGATCGATTTACCTGCTGAGCTTTTAATATTATTTCGGGATTAGGAGTTCCATTTAAAGCCTCCGACGAATTTTTTATCAGATTAATTAAAACTTGCTCTAATAACTTTTCGTCGGCATTTATAACAAGATTTTCTGAGGCACAATAAACTTTCAGTGCAATATTATTTAATTGTAACTCTTTTAATAATAAAGCCTCAATAGTGTCGAACAATCTAGATACATTTAAAGAACTAAATTTCACTTTAGTTTTTGAGGTAAAGCTTTTATAAGTTTCGATAAAATTAGAAAGTCCATTGCTTCGTTTGCGAATTGTTTTTAAGCCCAACACTGTATTTTCGATTGTTTCGTTACTTAAACTATCAATAGGTTTTATCTTATTATTTTCTTCGAACATACTAATTAGCGAACCCGAAAGTAACTTAACCGGACTTACAGAGTTCATTATCTCGTGAGTTAAAATACGCATTAATTTTTGCCAGGCATCTACTTCGCTTTGATCAATCTCTGATTTTATATTTTGTAACGATACCAACCGCACACCTCGGTTTTTAAGTTTAAAATAACTTGCTTTTAGCAAAAGCTGTATTGTTTCGTTGTTTCGAAGTACTTTGTGCAATTTATTTGTTTCTGGTTTCATACTTGACAATACCATTGATAAGTTATCGTCGAGCATATGAATATTTTTTAAAGATTTCACATTTAATAATTGCAAAGTAGCATTGTTTATTAATTCAACTTTGCCTGTTTTATCGAAAACAATAATCCCTATATTGATATGTTTAACTGTATTTTGGAGGTATTGATAGTGGATTTCTTTTTCGGAACGGCTATTGGCCAATTCTTTCTTTAAAAAATTTAATTCGTCGTAAAGCTGTTTAAAATATGGATCTTTTTTTTTCTCGTTAATAAAATTTGTTGATATATCGCTAAAACGTAAAGCTTTGAAGAAACGAGCTAAATCGCGAACTACTTTTTCTAGATACCATATTAAGCAAACAATTTGCCCAAGCCACAACACAATAAGAGTTGTACTTGTTACTACCATATATTCTTGATGAATTGTTTTCAGAAAGATAGCCGGAGTCAGAGCAATAAATATTATCTGAAATACAATTGCATATCGATAAGATTTAAATACCATATTTTTCTATTTTTTTATATAAGGTAGAACGATTTATTCCCAACTCATAGGCAGTAGAGCTTATATTGCCTTTATGTTTTTGCAGAGCTTTTGTTATAATTCTCTTTTCGTTTTCGCTTAAATTTAAAGTATTATCCGACATAGCTATATAATCATACTGACTATTAGTCCAACAATGATGACTCTGAATAACATTATTATCGCACAAAATAACTGCTTTTTCGATTGTATGTTGTAATTCTCTGATATTTCCGGGCCACGAATATTTAAATAAGTCTTCAATTGTTTTTGCACTAAATTTTAGATTGGTTTTATTGTACTTATTCGAAAATTTAGCCAGAAAAAATTTAGCCAAAAGGATAATATCATTACCCCTTTCGTTTAAGACAGGAATATCAATTTTTATTGTATTTATACGATACAATAAATCTTGGCGAAATGTACCTTCGGCAACCATCTCGGCAGGGTTTTTATTTGTAGCACAAATTAGCCTTACATCAACCGGAATAGGTGTGTTAGATCCCAATCTGTGAATTTCTTTATTCTGAATTGCCGTTAATAATTTTGCTTGTAACAACAGAGGTAAATTCCCTATTTCATCAAGAAACAATGTTCCTCCCGAAGCCATTTCGAAACGTCCGGGTTTGTTTTCTTTAGCATCGGTAAAAGCTCCCTTTACATATCCAAACAACTCGCTTTCGAATAAATTTTGGTTTAACGAACCTACATCTACACTGACAAAAATATGCTTAGATCGATTCGATTTTCGATGAATTTCTTTAGCAATAATTTCTTTCCCTGTTCCATTTTCGCCCAAAATAAGAATATTTACATCGGTATTTGCAACCTTATTTACAATATCGAATACTGTTTGCATTGCACCCGATTCGCCTACAATTTTATCTATATTTTCATTGGGCGAATGTTTTGGATCTTTTTCTTTGATCTTTAATTTCGATAAACGTAAATCATAAGCGGTTAATATAGTAGACAAAATCTTATCCTCATCCCACGATTTCTGAATAAAATCGACAGCTCCTTTTTTCATCGAATTTACTGCTAATTCTATATCGCCATAGGCAGTAATCAGAATAACCGAAATATTCGAATCTTTCTTTAATATTTGTTCCATCCAATAAATACCTTCGTTTCCAGAATTAATCCCAGCCGAAAAGTTCATATCAAGAAGGATAATATCGTAATTTTCTTTTCGAATATATTCAGGTATTAAATTCGGATTTTTTATTGTATCTATTTTTTCGAAATATTTTGATAAAAAAAACCGAAAAGCAATTAAAAGCTCTTCATTATCATCAACAATAAGTATTTTTCCCTTTTTTCTCATCATTACAATGTAATTTTGTTACCTCTAAAACTAAAGATAAATGTTGTTAATTACCACACGAGTGTTGTAAAATACAACACTTAGTAAATTAGATATTCTTGGATTTACCTGACTAACAACAATAATAAAATTATGGCACAAACTTAGTTTGTAGGCAAAAAAAATATATATCATGATAACAAATTATATTAAAACAAGCCTTCGAAATTTATTTGCTAACAAAACGATTAGCTTTATAAAAATTCTCGGACTATCACTGGGTTTAGCCGTAATCTTCTTTATCTTGATTTTTGTAAATTCCGAAACCAGTTACAATAAATACAATACAAATTGTGATAACTTGTTCAGAATAGTTAACAATGATAATATTCATAATTGGCATATAGCAAACCTTCCATATCCGATGGGTGATTTTATTCGAGAAACATACAAGGATATTGAATATGTTAGTAATCTGTATCTAATTAAAGATTTTACGTTTAAAAAATCAGGAGAAACAATAAAAGCAAAAGATTTATATTGTGTTAATTCTGATTTTGGGAAAATGTTTACCATCAACTCAATTTATGGCAGTTTTCCCGATTTTGACAACAAACCTTTTGCTATTGCAATTTCGAAATCGTCTGCTTTAAAATATTTTGGAAAAACAGATATTATTAATGAGACATTAACAATTGCTAATGGAGGAAAAGATTATTTGTTTACTATAAAAATGGTTTTCGAAGATTTTCCTAAAACATCAACCTTAGAGCCCTCTTTTATAGGATCATCCGAATTTTCTTTAATAAATGTAACCAATAAATTTAAATGGACTGATGGAAAGAAAAGGTCGTTAGAGTTTTATAAAACCAATTGGAACGCAAATGTAAACGAAACCTATGTTATGCTAAAAGATTTGAAACGCAAAGATTATCTTGAGGCACAATTAACAAAAGACACAAAAGATTTTTTTAAAAATTTAACTGATAACAATTATTATTTTCAGAATATCAAAAACATTTATTTAAACTCCGAAGAAATTATAGCTAGTGGAAAAAGAGGAAACAAACAATCAGTCATTATCCTTTCTATTGTTACTATTTTAGTTTTACTTATTGCAAATATTAATTATATAATATTATCTACTTCGCAAATAACATCTCGAATTAAAGAATTTAGCATTCGCAAAATAACAGGAGCTAATAAAGCTCATCTTTTTAAACAAATATCAATCGAATCTTTACTCGTCATAGCCATAACTATTCCACTATCTTTTATTCTAATAGAACAATTCAGACCTCTATTATCGCGGATTTTCGAAAAAGAAATAACTCTAATTTATAATTACAAATTACTATTAGGCTTTTTAGCAATCCTTTGTTTTGTAGTATTCGTTCCCGGATTATCCGTTTTAGTCTATTTAATTAAAATACCCCCTACCCGTTCGTTACAAAAAATATCGGGCAACAAATTCTCATTATCAACAAAAGTAGCTAAAAGCTTAATTGCATTTCAATATTTGATTTTTATAACACTCCTAGTATTTAGTATTGGGATAAAACGACAAATTAATTATGCAACAAGCTCCGACTTGGGTTTTAATCCCGCGAATAAGTTACACATAGATTTATGGAACTATAATAAGTACATCTTACTTAAAGAGCAGTTATCAAATGATCCCAACATTAAAAATATAAGTGGAGCAATTTGGCTACCTCCTACTTTAGGTAAGATGAGTATGAATTTAGGAAAAGATAGTTTAACCGGGAAACCTATAAATGTCGAAGCTCTTTATGTCGATAAGGATTTCATCGAAACATTTGATCTAGAATTAATCGAAGGTAAAAGCTTCAATGATTTACAAACAAACTCCGAGGGTAAAATTATTTTAACCGAAACTGCACAAAAAAAATTAGGAAAAGATTTTATTTCACACAAATCATTATTTAAGAATAATACTATTGGAGTAGTTAAAGATTTCAGGTTACATAGTGTCCACGAAAAAACAAAACCGCTGATATTAATTGTAAATAATCAAATTATTCGCGAAATGGTTATTGAATACAATACACCCATAACTCGCACTACAATAAGTAATCTGAAAGAAAAAATAATAGAAATCGCCCCTGAATTTAACCAAGATATCCAGATTTTGAACGACCGATTTGATATTCTTTATAAAGAAGAAAGCAGACTGGCCTATTTAATTACTTTATTTACCTTTGTTGCCATATTTATTGCTTCGATCGGACTACTGGGAATTACTATTTTTACAACCAAAAAACAAACTAAGAATATTGCTATACGCAAAGTAAATGGAGCTTCGATATTTTCTATTTGGCAATTATTAGTTGGCAAATATGTAATCCTAATACTTATAGCATCAACCATAGCTATCCCTATTGGATATTATATTTTAAGAAAATGGCTGCAAGGATTTGCCTATCGGTCATCTATCGAATGGTGGATTTTTGCAGTATCGTGTTTACTTGCATTAATAATTTCATTGCTTGTAATAACATGGTATAGCTTAAAAGCTGCACGCAAAAATCCAATAGAAAGCTTAAGATACGAATAAAGGTCTTTTCATTAAAAGTTAACTTTATTTCTAAAAATACAAGAAGGGCTATCCTAAACAGGCAGCCCCTCTTTCATCTTACAAACACACTTAAATTTAAGTTCAACTTAAAAAACCATTCCCATATTTTTGGTTTATACCCCTTTTTACTTAAAATGATTCAAATTCGTTATCCGAAACAGAATTATCATTTAATTTCATCTCGAATCCCTTTGATTTATTTAATTCTTTTTCTTGAGTTATTACTGCTTTTTTTTCAGGTTTAAATTCTTGTAAAGTTGTCTTTTTTGCCAAAAATTGTTTTGTCACATTTTGGTTTATTTTAAAATAAGCAACAACTTCTTTTAGCTGTTCGGCTTGGCTCGATAGTTCTTCAGAACTGGTAGCCATTTCTTCGCTGGCAGCAGCATTTTGTTGAGTAACCTGATTTAGTTGCTGCATTGCATTATTAATTTGTTCTGCTCCCGAATTTTGTTCTAAACTAGCTGCATTAATCTCTTGAATCAATTGAGATGTTTTCTCTATTTCGGGCATAACAC
>JAKSCO010000252.1 GCA_022360575.1 Bacteroidales bacterium
GCTTTATGTTGATTTTAAAATCATAATATATACCATTATTACCATTTTAAAAGGACGAAACATCTAGATTAAATTCTCAGTTTTATCGCATCTAATGGTTTATAAATAGCCCCTTGGGGTGTTAAAACACTTTCGATAAATAAAACTTCGTTAACATGAAATGTTTGAATTGGGGTATTTGAAAATCGATCAACCAATGATTTTAAATTATTTTTGTCGCGAATAAATTGTGTTCGACCCAAAGTTAAATGCGGGTTAAATGCTAATTCCTGATCAAAACCCAAAAAACTCATTACACTATCGATTTCTTTTTTAAGCCGCAATAACTGCTCCGAAGGTTCAAACCCAAACCATAAGGTTTTAGGGTTTTTGTAATTACGAAATACACCCAACCCCCGACATTTTAGCAAAAAAGAATCGAACTTACACAAAGCATTTCTTAAACTTTTCAAAATATCAGGAATTAAATTAGGAGCTGTATCGCCAATAAAAAATAAAGTAAGATGAAAATTGTTATTACTAACCCAACGTATTTTTTCGTCTTGCAATTCAGTTTTCAACTCGTCAACCAGTTCTAACGAATCGTCGGAAAGCTGTGTGTTTATAGCAATAAAAGTTCGTTTCATTCGGTTTTGTTTTTCTTGAATTGCATACAAATTAAACCTATATTTATACCAATTCAAAAATCGGATTTACAAATAGATGAAAAAAATAACAATACTATTATTAATTACATATTCGATAAATTGCTTCTCAGGAAATATTTCAAAAGATTTAATTGGAACATGGATATGTACTACTCAAAACAACTTAGTATACAAATTCGACACTAACAAACAATACTCTTATAAATTTAATGACAGATTTGAAATTACGGGACAATATAAGATAGACCTAAAAAATAATCAATTATACTTATACTTCAAGAATTCGAAAACACCCGTAAAATATTCATTTAAAGTCGCAGGAGATTATCTAATACTTATGATTCATAAAAAAATAGAAAATCATATTGACGAAATAATATTACTAAAAAGACAAGGTAGTTTGCAAACTCTCAACCTTGATTCTCCAACTATTAAATTTTTAATTCCTGATGGGTATTCAGGATATGTATATGTTAACTATAATCAGTCAAAAAATCACAATGAATATAATAACCAAAATAATATCTTAATAGAAATCCATAAATCGGGAAAAACAATAACTCAAAATAATATAAATCCATATTCATATATTACTAAAAATATCGAATTTAAATACGAGAGTAATTTAAACACAATTCCATTTTTTATTTTTAATGAATATACCGGAAGATTAAATAACTTACTTAATCAAGGATTTTCGATGGATTCAACATATGTATGCTTGTATGGTTTTAATCAAATTGCCCGAGAAAATATCAATAAAATATTTGACCAAGAGATCAAAGGAAATGTACTTATGTTTAAAATTGACTCGTTAAAAAATTTAATTCATAATCCATATACTAACGTACACTTAGACAAATGATAAAATTGCTTATAAAACAGAATAAACAATTAATAATTTAAATATATACGGATGAAAAAAATTGCAGTAGTATTATCAGGCAGTGGAGTATTTGACGGAGCCGAAATTCACGAAGCAACCTTATCGTTGTATTCTATTGTAAAAAACGGGGCTTCGTACGATGTATTTGCTCCCAACATAGATCAGCATCATGTAGTTAATCATATTACAGGCGAAGAGATGCACGAAAAGCGAAATGTTTTAGTTGAATCGGCACGAATTGCCCGAGGCAAGATTACAGATTTAGCACAATTTAATGCTTCTGAATATGATGCTTTAATATTTCCTGGCGGTTTTGGTGTTGCCAAAAATCTATGTTCGTTTGCTTTCGACGGAGTAAATTGCTCAATTAACAAAGACGTTGAAACAGCAATAAAAAATACGGTATCTCAATCGAAACCTATTGGAGCTTTATGTATTGCCCCCGTATTATTTGCTAAAATACTCGATAACGTAAGCCTTACTGTAGGAAAAGATCAAACAACAATAGAGGCATTAGAAACTATGGGAGCCAAACACCAATCGACCAATCACGGCGAAATTGTTTTCGACGAAAAACTTAAACTTGTAACTACTCCTTGCTATATGCTTGATGCCAACATAGCACAAATAGCCGAAGGTGCCGACAATGTGGTAAAAGCATTGCTTAAACTTTGCTAAACAAACACCATAAACAACTTAAAATAAAAATCCCCAATGTTTTAGATATTGGGGATTTCTGATTGTATTGTTACCATTTAACAGGTTTTCGTCTGATAGGCATTGTCATACATCGAGCACCACCCCCACCGCGCGGAAGTTCTGATCCTTCTAATGTAATAACATATTTTTTGTAGGTTTTCGGATCTATTTTTCCGCTAATAATATCTTTAGCTTTCAAAATCTCGAAACCATTTTTATTCATTTCTTCCATAGTGTAAATGTTACGTCCGTAACCAATAACTTTACCCGGACCTACAGCAAAAAAGTTTGCTCCACTATGCCACTGCTCGCGCTCTTGCACCCACGAGTCTTTTGATCCTCCACAAAATATAGGTTTTAAATCCATTCCTAATTTTTGTAAAGATTTTAATAAGTTTTCTTCTTGTTTTATTGAAGTTACCTCACCGTTTTCAATCGTAATATGTATTGTCTGATAACGATTCGATTGTAAAATAAGAGGCTCATAAACCATACATTTATCAACATCTAAAAATGTAAATACCATATCGAGATGAATAAACGACTCGGGTTTATGAGGTAATTCCTGAACTAGAATATGTCGTTTTTTATCTTTTTGAGCTTTTAAACGTTCAATTATAAAGTCGATTCCTTGCGAAGTAGTTCGTGTTCCGGTACCTATACATAAAATATCATCACGAGCAATTAAAACATCACCTCCTTCAATCGATATGTCTTCGGTAAATTTAGGGCTACCCAAAGGATTTACTGTACGAGTAATAAACTCCTCATGAAAGTCAAAAATAGCTTCCATAATAACAGCTTCTCGGTCGCGAACCCTATTTGCCATACGTCCGATTAAAACATCATCTAAAACCGACATCGATGCATCGCGTGTAAAAAAGAAATTATGCAACGGACGCAAAGCATATCTTTCTTTATTTAAATATTTTGTTAAAGTATTTTTTTGTTCAACTACACCTTGTATTAATTGTCGCGACAATTCGGGTGCTTCGAGCGAACTCAAATAAGGGATAATACTACATTTATGTTCTTTCTCGCTAATTTTATTTAGTAAGTTATTTTTTACTTTCTCGTTTTTTAATATATCTGTTAATAAATCCTGAACCTGAAATGTTTTGGTAATCTTACCAAGCACAGCGCTAAGCTGCGAATATTCCTTTTGAGCTACCGAAAGATTTAAAATATCACTATACAAAGCTCTCTCTGCATTTTTAGGAGTCATATTTTCGACTTCTCTCCCCGGAGTATGTAATATAACTCCTTCTAACTCTCCAATTTCTGAACGAACATTTATATTCATTTTCCCAGCCATTTTTCGAAATGTTTTTATTAAAAGTAATCTTAAAAATAGTGTGCAAAAGTATAAATACTTATCACATTTATATAGGTTATCGCAATTTTATATCACCTTTATGTTATTAAGCAACTAAAATTTCGTCTAAAATCTTATTGTAAAACTTTTAAAAAGCATTTTAGTTCAACATATCGAACTATATTTTTTTATTACAAAACCCTCCATGATAGTTTACTTTAATACACTTTAGTATAAGCAGAAAGGCACAAGTAAAAAGTATCGAAACTAAAAAAATGAAAAAAACTTTGTACTGAAAAGAACTTTGTTTTTTGCCTTCATTATTATTTAGTCAATCATATTCCAAATCTAATCCTGTTACTGTTAACCAAATTAATCCTGACAATGATTATCAAATTAAATATCAAGTGTATTTACCTAATCATTTCGATGTGTGTGGCGGAGTACATTTGGAAAGATGTCGAGCTATGAAAGGAGCTGGAAATATTACTGGTTGGGGAAACGAGCTTCATGGCTGGGGAACACAAACATTTACTGTTAATGCTTACCCTGGCGCAGGAATGTATTTGGGTGCAAGTTACTAGTCGGGTTCTTTTTTATGGAATTGTTTAAAATGGAGCACACGAACCAAATGGATCTCTTGTGCCAACCTAAAATAACCTTATAATTTTTATCATTTGTATGAAGAAGAAAATAAACAAATTATCTTAAGATGAAATAATGCAACGAATGTACCTAACGATAAGTATTATATCGAAATACGCAGAGAGAATTTAGCTACTGGCGAAATTGTAAATTGTCGTTTAAACGGAGGAACAACAAATTATACCGATACAAGATCGATAATACCTGGCTCTCGTTTTAAGTACAGCATTAAAACACATCATCCAGAAGGTTATAATAATTCAGATTTAGGATATAGCCAAAAAAACAAAAAGATGCCTTTGGCTATTTAACCAATACCTCAAAAAATAAAAAGATTTGCTTTGGCTATTTAACCAATGCTCCAAAAAACAAAAAGATCTGCTTTGGCTATTTAGCCAATACTCCAAAAAACAAAAAGATCTGCTTTGGCTATTTAGCCAATACTCCAAAAAACAAAAAGATGCCTTTGGCTGTTTAACCAATTCCTAAAAAAATAAAAAAAATTGCTTTAGTTATTTAACCAATACCCCAAAA
>JAKSCO010000304.1 GCA_022360575.1 Bacteroidales bacterium
TTAAATTACTTGAAGATGCTCTAAGTTTAGCTATAGAATCAGTAAAATAATGCATATATCATAATAATGATTAAAAAAAGAGAACGAATAGGGCTAAAAGCTCTATTCGTTTATTATTATCTTTTGAGTAAAGTTAACCTTCGGTGAACTGATCTTTATAAAATAAATTCCACTTACTAGATCTGCCCCTGTAATTTCTTCTATTTCTTGGTGTTTTTCTATTCTTCCCGATTTACAAATATGCCCTGTGATGTTTATTATCTTATAATCATAATCTGTTTTATTTCCTTCAGGACTAATTTTTATAGTAAAATTTCCATTGTTAGGATTTGGATAAATTGAAAATATCTTCTCCCCAGAATTGATATTATTGATGTTGTCAGCAATTACATGTTTTATTGCTGAGCTTGCAGAGCAGTTTAAGGGATTAGTGACAACAACATGATAATTCCCATTTTTAGAAACAGAGTATTTTTGCATGATAGCTCCTTCTATTGGTGCGTTGTTGTAATACCATTGATTTCCATAATTAATATTCGATATAAGAGTCTTTCCTTCCTGACGGAATGTTACAGTAGGAACATTAAAGCTCTTGACTATACTTGTCGAATCTGTAATGTATGTATCATCAATAATTAATTTAACATTGTTCGAAGCTTGTTTCTTGTATTTTACATAGTGAGGTCCGGTTCCCGAAGCTGACGAAGGGATTGCATTTAATCCAAAATACCAATATACAGAATGATCATTGCTAATATTTACAGAGAAAGCAACACTGTCATTAGTACATATCGAATCTTTATTAGCTAAAATATTAGGATTTATGTAAGCTTGATCTTCGAAAATTTTAATACTATCAATAGCTATTCCTGATCCTCCAGTTGCTGATGCTTCAAAAGCAATCTGATAATTATTTGATAAATTAGGAAGTATTACTTGTTTTTTCTCCCAGTTTGAATTTGTTGCTTGGTAGGTTCGAATTTTTCTCCACGAAACAGAATCTACGGATTTGTATAATATGCTAAGTTTATGTGTGTATTCCGATGACTCTTGTTGGTGGAGATAAAATGACAGAATTAAGTTTGTGTTTGTTGAAAAATTGAATCTTGGAGAAGCTAATCGAGATGGGGTATTGCTATTTCCAATAAAATAAGTGTTTGTTGTTCCTTCGAAAGCAGTATCTAAGAACCCAGATTTTCCTCCTGTTTTAAATACCCAGCCTTCAGACCCCGCAGGTTTTTCTGAATACCATAAAGTATTTTGTCCTTCAAAATTCTCAGCAAAAGGTAAGGTTAAGGGATTCATTATTCTGGTATGGACAATATTCGAAGCTTGTGACTCGTATACTTTAGGTGAAGAGAATTTTGCTGTTATCCAATAAGAATATTTCGTATTTGCTTGAGCGGAGGTATCAATATAATTTAAAGATGTTGTTGAATCTAATTTTATTCCATTCCTGTAGATATAGTATTTCGAGATGTTCGAATTAATTGTAGTATTCCATTTTAAGTTAATGTTCGAATTTTTTATGGAAGCGTTTAAATGACTAGGGACGGTATCGTAAGGTTGATAGCCTTGTAAAGATATTGGATTTAAGTTTAAAGGATCAAGCCAGTTTTTAAGTTGTTGATTGCTTTCTGAGTGATAATCCCAAGAATAGCTTATTAGTTGAAAATAATCGTTGTAGTTAAAAGAACAACTAGCATCTCCGCCGGTTAAATCTCCAATAATTAACCCATTGGGATCGAATAAAGGAGCTCCTGACGAACCTCCTTCTGTAGTTCCTTCGTTCCAAGTGTCGATCCACCAGTGAGAAAAAGGAATGTATTCATCTTCGTAATTGCTTATAATGGCTCCATCGTTTGCTTTTGATATTTTCTTAACATCCCCTTTAGGGTGATGTATTGTAGTTGCTGATGAGGGTGAAGTAATATTTCTATTCCAACCTGCATAAAAAGGAGTATATATAGGAGGTGGAGGAGTGCTTAATTCCAACAAAGCGAAATCTAAATCTCGAGATGAGGGAGTTGATATTAATGATGAGTTTGCTATGCTTTGATCAGATGAACCATCTTGGTTTTCGCAAGAAGGACTTTCGTAGTTAAAGTAAAAAATTGCTTGAGATGCAATTGTTTGTGTATTGATACAATGGTTAGCGGTTAGTACGTATGCTTTCCCATTGTTGGCGGTATTATTGATAAGAGCTCCTGAGCATAAAAATCCTAAATAGGATATTTTACAAACAGAATGCTTTAATTTTTGCCATAAAGGATTGTTATTACAATTTATATTTATATTACACTCTCCTGAGTTTCCAAAGCTCGAATAAGCTTTCTTTAGGTAGTTGAAAATATTTTTATAATCATGAACTACATATTGCATATGCAGAATTCCTTCGAAGGCTACCTGCTTTGGTTCGAGATATTCTATAATAATTTCATCTCCTTTAATTGGAGCAATGCTTAAAAAGTAATTTGATTTATTATTCTTATAAGTAAAAGCTCCTCGTGTATGTGTATGTGTCGAGTTGTAGATAACTAATTCAGCTCCTATAGGAATTTTAAAGTAATTGAAAGATAAACCGAGCGAATATGCATTTTTTGACTTAATCTTTAACAACCATTTTTTGTCTCCATTCTTATTGATTTGGCAAATAGCCTCATTTTTTAAATTAATATTACAATCAATAACCTCTCCGTACTTAAACACTTTATGTCTTGAAGATTTTTCAGCTTTTAGTAATTTACTCTTATTTACCTTAGGAAGATTTATTAAAGGGATGTTGTTTTCTATTTTATCAAAAATACGAAGATTCTTAGGAGTGGTTAATTGAGCCTTAATACTATGCGAAGTAATAAACAAAATTATATATAAGATAATTATTTTTTTTCTTTTCATAAAGGAATTGTAAAATGAACAATCAAATATACATTATTTTCGAATACTCATATTATTGTTTAAAAATAGTTTTAATAATATTTCTTGAAATTCTCTAAAACTTTATTTTTGTGTATTTTTAAACAAATTATGTAGAATATTTTGTATGTATGATTTTATAAAGGGAGAAATTCGAGATTTATCTCCAACTTTTGTAGTGTTAGAAAATAATGGGATAGGATATTATATTAATATTTCTTTACACACTTATTCAAACTTATCTGAAAAACACAATGTTCTTTTATATGTATATGAACTTATAAGAGAAGATACATATCAGCTTTTTGGGTTTTTTGATAAAATTGAAAGAGAAATCTTTACACATTTAATATCGGTTTCTGGTGTAGGAGCTAATACTGCAAGAGTAATGCTTTCTTCTTTATCTTCACAAGAAATTAAAAACGCAATTATAAATGGGAATATAAATATTTTAAAAGCTATAAAAGGAATAGGAGCCAAAACAGCCGAACGTATCGTTGTCGACTTAAGAGATAAGTTGGGTAAAGTAGAAGATTCTGAGAAAATAGATGTATTCTTGGACAATACTATTAAAGATGAAGCGTTATCAGCATTAGTAATGTTAGGTTTTCCAAAGAATAAAGTAGATAAAGTTATAACCATAATTCTTAAAGAGAACACAGGTCTTCAGGTTGAAGGACTTATTAAAGAAGCTCTTAAAAGATTGTAATAATTATTGGCTTGCGATTTAAAAATTATATTATATATACGGTACTGTTCATTACATTTTTAGTACCAAGGGGAGGAAATGTTTTAGCAGGAAATAACATCCTTTACCAACAGTCAACACAAAAAGATTCGTTAAAATATCGATTTAAAGATTATAAAAGTGTTACCGATTTCAAATCACAATCTCCTTTATATTTAGATAATCCATCGAATATAAAAGATACTGTTAGTTATGATTCTGAGAAGAACGAATATATAATTTCTAAAAAGATAGGACAATTAAATTATAGACCTTCGTTGCGAATGCCTTTGGGTGAATACATGGATTATCAGTTTGAACAATCTATGAGAAACTATTGGAGACAAAAAGCTCGTGGTGATAATTCTTTAGTTCAGTCGGGTTTATTCCCAAATTTAAGATTAGGAGGCGAAGTTTTTAATAAGATATTCGGGAATAATGCAATCAACATTGTTCCTACTGGATCTGCAGAGTTAATATTTAAATTGAATATTAATAATTCTGAGAATCCAACTATTGCCGAGAATTTAAGAAAAACTACAACGTTCGATTTTGAAGAAAAAATAACAATGAATGTTACTGGGAATATTGGAGATAAGATAAAACTCGGAGTTCGTTATGATACAGAGGCCACTTTCGATTTCGAAAATGAGACTAAGTTAGAATATGTAGGAAAAGAAGATGAGATAATAAAACGAATAGAAGCTGGAAATGTTACTTTACCTTTACCAGGATCTTTAATTACAGGTAGTCAAAGTTTGTTTGGTTTGAAAACAGAATTCCAGTTTGGAAAACTTTCTGTAACGAGTGTATTTTCTCAACAAAAAGGAGAGTCGAAAGTAATAGAAGTAAAAGGAGGTGCACAATCGCAGAAATTTGAACTGCAAGCTGACGAATATGATGCCAATAGACACTTCTTCTTATCACATTATTTTAGGAATAATTATGATAAGGCTTTAGAAAAATTACCCATAATAAATTCGGCAATTAACATTACAAAAATAGAAGTTTGGGTTACCAACAAGGTAAGCGAAAATAAAGATAATAGAGATATTGTTGCTTTGTTAGATTTAGCAGAAACAGATGTTTTTGCTGATTTCATTTCTGTAGATCATCCAGGATATCCTAAGAACAATACAAATAATTTATATACAAAACTTCATCAATTAGATCCGTTAAGAAACTTCAATCAAATTAGTAATAAGTTAAAAGAATGGGAGTCTTCAGGTTTTGTTGCCGGACAAGATTATGAGAAAATAGGAAGTGCCCGAAGACTTAGAGCTACAGATTATACCTTAAATACCAGATTAGGATATATCTCTTTAAATTTTGCTTTGAATTCGGATGAGGTTTTAGCTGTAGCTTATGAGTATACTGCTGGAGGACAAACATTCAGAGTTGGAGAGTTTTCTGCAGGTCAGACTAATGGTTTTCTTGTTGCAAAGTTGTTAAAAGGGACTAATTTAACTCCTGGTATTCCTACTTGGGATTTGATGATGAAAAATATATATGCTATTGGAGGTTATCAAATAAAAGCTCAGAATTTTAGATTAAATGTATTGTATCAAGATGATAAAACAGGAAATGCCTTAAATTTTATTCCTGAGGGAAAAATAAATAAGAAACAGTTGATAAAAGTGTTAAATCTCGATCAGTTAAATGCAAACTTAGATGCTGGTCCTGATGGGCGTTTTGATTTTATTGATAGAAATACTGTTATTGGTGAAGATGTTACAATAAATTCGAGTAATGGTAGAGTTATATTTCCTGTACTAGAGCCTTTTGGTAGTTATCTTCGCAAACAATTTGCCAGCGATATTGCAGATAAATATGTTTTTGAAGAGTTATATGATTCAACACTTACACGTGCTCGATTAGTTGCAGAGAAAAACAGGTTTAAATTAAAAGGAGAATATAGTTCAGATATTGGATCGGAAATTCCTCTTAATGCAATAAATATTCCTCAGGGGTCGGTAAAAGTATTAGCTGGAGGTAGACAATTAACCGAAAATGTAGAATATACAGTTGATTATAATTTGGGTAGAGTAAAGATTATTGATGCTGGATTATTAGAATCAGGAACTCCAATACAAATTTCGTTAGAAAGTAATGCTCTTTATAGTATAAAAACAAAAACATTATTTGGGACTCATTTAAATTATCAGTTCTCTGAGAATTTTAATGTTGGTGCAACAATAATGAATTTAACAGAACGACCCTTAACTCAAAAAGTAGCTATTGGCGAAGAACCTATTTCGAATACAATATGGGGGTTAAATACATCTTTTCAGACAGAGTCGCAGTTTATTACTACTTTGGTTGATAAAATTCCATTAATTGCAACAAAAGAGAAATCGTCAATATTAGTTGATGCCGAATTTGCTCATCTTATTCCGGGACATTCAAAAGCAATAGAGAAAGAAGGGAATGCTTATATTGATGATTTTGAGGGTAGTGAAACATCGATGGATTTACGAAGTAATTTTTCTTGGGTTGCAGCAAGTATTCCTTACGGACAGCAAGACTTATTCCCAGAAGCTTATCAAGAAGGTTTAAACTCAGGATTTAATAGAGCGAAGATAGCATGGTACCGAATAGATCCCTTATTTTTAAGAAATGTATCTGAAACTCCTGGACACATAAAAGGAAATGTAGAAGAACAATCGAACCTTTTTGTTCGAGAGGTTTTTGAACAGGAGATTTTCCCGAATAAGCAATCCGAAACAAATTCAGAAACGGCTTTACAAGTTTTAAATGTTGCCTTTTATCCTAGAGAGAGAGGTATTTATAACTATGATGCAATGGGATCAAATTTTTCTAAGGGGATTAATTCGGAGGGAAAATTAAAAAGTCCGGAATCTCGTTGGGGAGGTGTAATGAGAAAAACTCCAAATCCTGATTTTGAGTCGGCAAATGTGAACTACATTGAGTTTTGGTTAATGGATCCATTTGCCTACGACGAAACTAAAGTAACAAACGGGAAATTGTATTTTAATTTAGGAAATGTATCTGAAGATGTATTGAAAGATTCGCGAATTGCATATGAAGACGGTTTGCCTACAACCGAAGAAGTAACTAATGTTGATACAACAAATTGGGGGCGTGTGTCTAGTAATACTACAGTAATAACTTCGGCTTTTAATAATTTACAATTACAAGATATTGGTTTAGATGGCTTAAGTGATGAAGATGAAGCAAGCTTTTTTAGTAGTTATATTAATGAAATAAATACAATTGTTACCAATAATCAAGTAAAAGAAAAAATAGCACAAGACCCATCTAATGATAACTTTCATTACTTTTTAGGAGCTGATTATGATAATTCTCAGTTAGGAATTCTTGATAGATATAAGGAATATAATGGTTTAGATGGAAATTCGAGAGGAGATAAAGCTTATAATAAAACCCCCGATACTGAAGATATAAATAGTGATAGAACATTGAGTGAAACTGAAAGCTATTTTCAGTATGAGGTAGATCTTTCTTCGGAAAAAATGCAAGTGGGACAAAATTACATTGTTGATAAAATAGAACGGACAGTTAATTTACCTGGAGATCAAAAAGCCGATGTGCGTTGGTACCAGTTTAGGATTCCTATTCGAGAACCAGATAAAGTTATAGGAGCAATTCAAGATTTTAAATCAATTCGTTTTATGCGAATGTTTTTAAAAGGCTTTCAGGATAGTATTATATTGCGTTTTGCAAAATTGGATTTAGTGAGAGGAGAGTGGCGAAAATATGAGATGTCATTAATGCAAGGTCAGGAAAATTTAGCAAATCCAGAATATTCCAATGGAGTTCTTGATATTTCGTCAATAAATATAGAGGAAAACGATAATTATGCTTTGCCTCCGGGAGTTAATCGTGTTATTGATCCAACAAATCCTCAAGTACGAGAACTTAATGAACAGTCGATGCTGTTAAGGGTAAATAATCTTGATGATGGCGATGCTAGGGCTGCTTACAAAACAATAAATTTGGATTTGCGTCAGTATCGAAAATTGAGAATGTATGTTCATGCAAATCAATTAGAAAATAAAATACTAAGAGATGGTGATTTAAGAATCTTTATTCGGTTAGGGACTGATTATAAGAACAACTATTACGAATATGAGATGCCGATTAAAGTAAGTGGAATTAATGCTGCTAGTCCAGAGGATATTTGGCCTGAAGAAAATAACCTTGAGATTGTATTAAATGATTTAGTTGATACAAAATTGGCTCGAAATAAGGAATTACAAAAAGAAAATTCAACAATTACATATAATTCGAAATACTCAATTTATAAAGATAACGATAAAAAGATATCTGTACGGGGGAATCCTAATTTGAGTAATGTTGTTACTATAATGATTGGTATTCGAAATCCAGGTAAACAAAGTAATAGTACAGGTGATGATGGAATGATAAAATCTGGAGAGATTTGGGTTAACGAATTACGATTGTCTGATTTTAAGGAAAATGGAGGATGGGCTGCACGAGGAACAGTATCTACTCGTTTGGCTGATTTCGGAACGGTTAATATTGCTGGAGATATAAGTACTCCCGGATTTGGAAGTATTGATAAAAAGGTTAACCAGCGAAGTAAAGAAGAAATAATTAATTATGATTTATCAGCTAACTTAGAGTTAGGAAAATTTTTTCCAGAAAAAGCTAAAGTTAGTATTCCTATGTATGTTGGGTACTCACAGTCGTTTACAAACCCAGAGTATAATCCATTAGATCCAGATGTTCCTTTAAAGGTTGCTTTGAGTAACGCAAAAAACAAAGCAGAGAGAGATTCAATAAAAGAGATAGCACAAGATTATGTGCGTCGTAGAAGTATTAATTTTACGAATGTAAAAGTAAATAAAACAAGTCGAAAGCCTCATTTCTATAATATATCTAATTTTTCTTTAAGCTATGCATATAGCGAAGTATTTGCTCGTAATGTAAATATCGAATACGATATTTTGAAAAACTATAGAGGAAACTTTAATTATGTATATAATTTAAAGCCTAAACCAGTAATGCCTTTCAAAAAAGCAAAGGGATTTATGAGGAAAAGAGCTTTTTCGATTATTCGTGATTTCAACTTTTATTACAAACCATCGAATATTTCTTTTAGAACAGAAGTTAATCGTAGATATCAAGCAAATAAAATAAGAAATATATATGATCCTAATAATATCATTGAGGCTAGTTATAATAAAGAGTTTAATTGGAATCGTTATTATGATTTAAAATGGGATTTAGCTCGTTCGTTAAAATTAGATTTTACTGCGACTAATTTGGCAATTATTGATGAGCCATTAGGCGAAGTAGATAGAAAGAGCAGTAGTTACGATGCATGGAAAAAAGAAGTTTGGAATAATGTCCTTGATTTTGGTCGTAATAAACAATACAATCATCGAATAAAAGCAACTTATAGAGTTCCGATTAATAAATTGCCATTGTTAGGTTGGACAAGTTTGAATGTGGCTTATAATACTACATATAAATGGAAAGCAGGGACTCGAGATATAGATGGTGAATTATTACAAGGAAATAGTATTAATAATACGGCTGCCACTCAGGTCAATGCTCAGGCTAATTTAAAGAGTTTATACAATAAGGTGGGTTTTCTTAAACGAATAAATCAGAAGTATGCAAAACCTGTATCTAGCCGACGAAAGACAGAGATTGTAGAATATCAACAAGATGAACTAAAACTTAGAAAAAAACGATCGAAGACAATTTATCATAACTTAAATACCGAAAATATAACTGCGGTTACAGTAGTAGATAAAACAGGAGCTGAAGTTGATGGAGAATGGACGGTTGTAACCAAGAAGAAACTTAAATTCAAACCTGAAGTTGATGTTAAGGATGCAAGAATTACTGTTGAAGCTAAAATTGAAAAAAGAGAAAATCCATTAATATTCTTAGCCGAAAATACAGCTTTATTGTTGATGTCGGTAAAAAATATATCGGCAAGTTATTCAATGACCGAAGGTTCCTCTTTGTTAGGGTTTAATCCAAATTCTAAGATATTTGGGATGACATCGTTAAACAATGGAGCTCCTGGATGGCCTTTTGTATTGGGATGGCAAGACGATAATTTTGGAAGCAATGCTATTCGTAATAATTGGTATACTCAGGATACCTTAGTAACTCCTTTCGGAATGAACAGCAATAAGAATTTAAATATAAGAATAAGCTTAGAACCATTTAAAGGATTAAAAATTGATTTAACAGCTAATAGGGTTTATTCAGAAAATATTAATAGATATTACTTGCCTGGCGAAACAACACCATATAATGTGCAAGAAAGTGGTAATTTTTCTATGTCATATTTATCGATAGGTTCTGCTTTCGAGAAAGTATCGAGTAAGAACAGTTATTATTCGAAAGCATACGAAGATTTTAAACGATATAGGTCTGATATTTCTTCGCGATTGGGAGATGAAATCGCTAGCTTAGATAATGAATACAACCCAAATACGAACTCGGATTATGCAAAAGGTTTTGGCGAAACAGCCCAACAAGTTATGGCTCCATCCTTTTTAGCGGCTTATGGCATTTTCGATTCGAAGTCGGTACCTTTAGAGATATTCCAGAAAATACCATTACCTAATTGGAGTGTTCGATTAACCCGATTAAAAGAAATACCTATTATTAAGAAATATTTTAAATCGTTTAATATTAGTCATACATATCGTTCGTCGTATAATATAGGTTCTTTCATTAACAATTCAGATTATATTCCTAAGCCGGGGGGGTACAGCTTAGTTGAGGATAGTGCAGGGAATTTTGTTCCTCATTACGAGATGGGAAATATTACTATAGATGAACGTTTTAGTCCGTTGATTAATTTTGATATGACTTGGGTTAACAACTTAACTACTCGTTTTGATATTAAAAAATCTAGAAGTATAACTCTTAGTTTTTCTAATAATCAAATTACAGAAGTACATAGTGACGAACTAGGTTTTAGTGTGGGTTACCGGTTTGATAATTTTGATTATTTCTTCGACTTTGGAGATAAACAGCATAAAAGTGATTTGAATATTAGAGCCAATTTTAAGATAAGGGATAATAAAACTATTTTACGAAAAGTATCTGAGGATCTCGAAATTGCATCGGCCGACCAGCGTGTTATGATAATAGGGATTTCTATGGATTATTTAATTAGTAGGAGGTTAACTTTTAGGTTGTTTTACGATCAAAATATAACCAATCCTTTAGTTGGGACAAGTCCTTATAGGGTGTCAAATACTGATGTAGGTTTTAGTTTAAGATTTACTTTATCTGAATAAGTTTATTTTAATAAAAATTGATTACTTTTGGCTTAAATTAATTTAAGATTTAAAATTATATTATTAAAAATAAAAGTATTATGAACGTTCCAGAAAACCTAAAGTACACAAAAGACCATGAGTGGATTCGTGTTGAAGGAGATGAAGCTTATGTTGGTATAACAGATTATGCTCAAGGAGAACTTGGAGATATTGTTTTTATCGAAATTGAAACTGAAGGTGAAGAATTAGCTAAAGAAGAAGTTTTTGGTACAATTGAAGCTGTGAAAACTGTTTCGGACATGTTTATGCCCGTAAGTGGTGAAGTTTTAGAAGTAAACGAAAAATTAGAAGATTCTCCTGAAGTTGTTAATAAAGATTCTTATGGCGAAGGTTGGTTAATTAAAATTAAATTAACTGAAATGTCAGACTTAGATGAACTTCTTGATGCAGAAGCATACAAAAAATTATTAGAAGCTTAATTGATGTTATATATATGAGAAAGCTGTTCGTTTAGAACAGCTTTTTTTATGTATTAAAAAATCGTAGATTCTGATTCTTCGTAATTTTTATCAATTTTTAAGTTTGGTTTGTGCGAAGCTTCTACAGCTAATTTGTCGCAACGTTCGTTTTCTGGAATATTAGCATGACCTTTTACCCAATGAAAAGAAACTTGATGTTTGCGATATACTTTCAGAAATCGAATCCATAAGTCGGGATTTTTTTTCTTTTTAAATTGTACTTTTTCCCATCCGAAAACCCATTTTTTTTCGACAGCATCAACAACATATTTCGAATCAGAATAAATATTAACTATACTATTTTCGATTTTAAGAGTTTCAAGAGCAACGATAACAGCTAAAAGTTCCATTCTGTTATTTGTTGTTTTTCGGAATCCATCAGATAATTCTTTTCTATGATTTCCTGAGATTAGAACGACACCATATCCTCCTGCCCCTGGGTTTCCTCTTGCTGCACCGTCGGTATATATTGTAATATTTGGCATTTAGTTTTTTTTCAAAGATAAATAAAATGTATTGATATTTATTTTGTAGGTAAGTTCAGTTTTAAGTTAAAGAAAAAGCTGTTGAAAATTAATCAACAGCCTTTTCTGATGTATCGTTTTGAAAAAATTATTTTACTATAGTCATTTCTTCAATTAAGTGTTTTGCTCCTGCAAATTTATCAATAATGAATAATGTATATCTTACATCAACATTGATTGTGCGTTGTAACTCTGGTTCAAAAACAATATCTCCACTCATTGCTTCCCAGTTTCCATCAAAAGCAGTTCCTATAAGTTCGCCTTTTGCATTAATAACAGGACTTCCTGAGTTCCCTCCAGTAATATCATTTGTCGAGATAAAAGCAACAGGCATTTGTCCATTTTCTAAAGCATATTGTCCATAGTCCTTAGTTTCGTACAACTTTTTAAGTTTAGCCGGAATAACAAACTCCCAGTTATCAGGATCTTCTTTTTCCATAGCTCCTTTTAGAGTTGTTATATAATCGTAATGAACAGCATCTTTAGGATAATAATCTTTAACAGTACCATAAGTTAGTCGCATAGTAAAGTTAGCGTCAGGATACATTGCTTTGCCTTGCTCTTTTTCTATCGTTCCGGCAATAAACAAACGGTTTCCTTTATCTAAATCAGCGTGTAATGGTTCAAGTTTGTGATATAGTTCTCCATATTTCTTATAGATAGAAATTGCTGCTGTATAAGCAGGATCTTTTACTAATTTTTTAGCTGAAGGTTTTTCTAAGAATTTCCATAGCTTAACCGAGTCTGTAAAGAATGATTTCTCGTATACCATGTCGATATATTTCGAGAAGTTGTTCTTGTATTTCTTTTCGATTAACGAGAATACCTCAGGATGATATTTCTTGTCTACATTTTCGGCAAAGATTTTAAACATTGCTTTTGCTACTTTTTGATCTGTAGCGGCATTGTAGTCTTTATAGAAAGCTCGTGCAGATTCTTTTATTTCTTGAATAGCGGCATTGATTTTTTCTTGATCTTTTGAGTTAAAAATCTGCACATATTTTTCAAATTTTCTCGATTTGTTAATAATTTCAGTTCCACTTAATAAGGCTTCGACTATATATTGATTTGCATGAACTAATTCTCCACTAGATTGAATATATTTGTCGATTAAAGGTAGAGCTTGACCATATTTTTCTTTACGTTCGGTCGAGCTGTTTACCCATTTTATAAATTCAGCTTCGTTAGCTTCTTTTTTAGTTACTACTCTGAGTTTTTTTAAGGCTTTATTCATTCCTATAGAGTTTTTCCAGTAGTTTGCCGAATGAGCATATTTTGTTGAATATTTGATTCTGATAGCATCGTCGGCAAGCATATCTTCTAATAAAATTTCTTGACGAACACCTCTAATAAATATTCTGTTGCTATTTTGAATATCGATACGTTGTTGTATTTCTTTCGATGTCATATATCTGTCTGTTCCTCCAGGGTATCCCATTATCATAGTAAAGTCGTTTTGTTTAACTCCTTTTAACGATATAGGTAAGTGATGTTTTGGATTGTAAGGAACATTGTCTGGCGAATAATCTGCAGGCTTGTTATCTTTACTAGCATAAATTCTGAATATCGAGAAATCGCCAGTATGACGAGGCCACATCCAGTTATCAGTATCGGCTCCAAATTTACCTATTGATGATGGAGGTGCTCCTACCATACGGATATCTGTAAAGTTCTCATAAACTAAAAGGTAATATTTATTCCCTCCGTAAAAGTTTTTTACTATGGCTTTATAGTGTGTTCCTTTGGTGGCTTTTTTTGCTATTTCTTTCCCCATAACATAAGCCGAATCTCTGCGTGCAATTTCCGACATTTCGTTTGTTAATACAGAATTAACTTTCGCCGTAACATCTTCAATTCGTACTAAGAAAGTTACAGATAACCCTGGTGATGGTATTTCTTCGTCTTTCGACATTGCCCAAAAACCATCTTTTAAATAGTCATGTTCTGTTGTACTGTGTTGTTGTATTGCTCCATATCCACAGTGGTGATTTGTTAATACGAGCCCTTTGTCAGAAATAACCTCACCTGTACATCCTCTTCCGAATATTACAACAGCATCTTTTAAACTGGCATTGTTAACATTATAAATCTCATCGGCTGATAACTCGCAACCCATTTGTTGCATTTTATCAATATTTAGTTGGTGCAGTAATTGCAACAACCACATTCCTTCATCGGCTTTTACTGATGAACTAAAAATAAGAAAAACGCTAATAATAGCTAAACATATCTTTTTCATGGTAGTAATATTAAATTTATATTCTAATTTTTCTATTAATCTAACTAAGATTACATTCGGTTGTTATAGTTTAATAAAGAAATCAAAATTAGTAAATTTTTGATATAACTTTGTACCGATTTAATATCTAAAAAAATATTATGTGATGAGCAAGAATAAGCAGGATATATTGTTATTGTCTTTAAATGAAATTAAAGATTTTTTGTTGAGTAATGGGGAGAAAGCTTTTAGAGCAAAACAAATTTACGAATGGTTGTGGACAAAGCCAGTGTCAGATTTTAATGATATGACAAATTTGTCGAAAAATTTAAGATACTTGCTTGCCGATAAATTTACTTTAAATGCTGTAAAGGTCGAAAATATGCAAATAAGTAAAGACAAAACGATAAAGCTTGCTTTTAAATTGCACGATGGAATGTTGGTTGAGGGTGTATTAATTCCTTCTGAAAATAGAACAACAGCATGTATATCGTCGCAGGTAGGTTGTAGTTTGGCTTGCGAATTTTGTGCGACAGCAAAGATGGGTTTTTGTCGTAATTTAACTGCTGGCGAAATTTATCATCAGGTAGTACAAATAATGAATATCTCTAAAGAAAAATATAATTTGCCTTTATCAAATATTGTTTTGATGGGGATGGGCGAGCCTTTGTTAAACTACGAAAATGTTTTGAAAGCTACCGAAATGATAAGCTCAGAAAAAGGCTTAGCTATGTCGCCACAGCGAATTACTCTTTCTACTGCCGGATTGCCTCGTATGATAAAAAAACTTGCCGATGATAATGTTAAATTTAACTTAGCAATTTCGTTGCATTCGGCAAATAATAAAAAACGAAGCGAACTAATGCCTGTAAACAGACACAACTCACTTGAAGATTTAAGCGAAGCAATAGTATATTTTAATGACAAAACAGGTACTCGTGTTACTTTCGAATATTTACTCCTTGGCGGGATAAACGATTCGTTAGCCGATGCTAAAGAGCTTGCCGAGTATTGCAAACAATTTCCGATAAAAATTAATATTATTGAATACAACTCAACCAATGATGCGCGTTTTGTAAGAGCCAGTAATGAGAATTTCGATCAGTTTGTTACTTTCTTAAAAAGCCGAAATATGGTGGTTAATGTTCGGCGAAGCCGCGGAATGGATATTGCCGCAGCTTGTGGGCAATTAGCAGGGAAAAAGAAAAAATAGACAGTAAATCATAATTCATAATGTATAGTCTAAGCATTTTGTTTAGACTATTTTTTTGTCGAAAAAATCAATATCCCTTCCGCAAATCGTTATGTTAATTGTTGCCTAATTATAGTATCGTTGTAGTTCAGAAATATTGCGAGATACAAAACTTGAAATGATCGTTAAGCCTGTGTTACTCAAAAAATAAATACATTAAAATATTTGTATATCAGAATTGATTTTAGTAAAATTATACTCCTGTTCGAACAGATTTAATGTAAACTTTAAAAATTTAAATTTATGAAAAAGCAAATTGTATTAATTGCAGCAGTATTTATAGCTGTAGTTATAGGATTTGCTGTTTCGGCTAGAGAAACGAAAGCAGAAAGAGCTTCAAGAGGTTGCCCCAATGGTTGTCTTGTTGATGTAGATAGAGGATGCTGGTGTAATGGATGGCATCCTAATGTTAAAGAAAAAAATTGGGGTAGGTGATACACTCGAATCAGCTTAGCTAATTTGTAATTAA
>JAKSCO010000283.1 GCA_022360575.1 Bacteroidales bacterium
ATTGTATTCTTATTTATTCCTCAAATTGTAAAAATTGCTGCATATACCGATTTATTATTCGTTAATCGATTTAAGCTACCTTTTTATTCGGGAGCCTTATTTTTTATCTTCGCAATTATTGCTATAATTATTTATTTAATACGATACTCGATAAAACATAAGAAACAGCTTTTAAATACTATTGTTGTTTCAATTGCAGTTCTTTTTATAGGTTACTCGTCGTACACTGCTCTGGTAATTCGATCGCTATCGAATACATACATCGATATTACAAATGTTGAGAATATTTTTGGCTTACTCGATTATTTAAATCGCGAGCAATATGGTAAACGTCCGTTGGTTTATGGCAACAACTTTAATTCGCCAGTAGTCGAATCTATCGAGCGAAGCAATTATAAGCCTTACAAAGATAAATACATAAAAAAAGAGTTAAATCCAGAATATGTTTTCGATAAAAATACACTTACCTTATTTCCGCGTATGGCAAGTTCGTTTTCCGAGGCTCATAAATCGCAATATAAAAGTTGGGTTAATATAAAAGGGAAACCGGTTAAGGTTGTTGGAAATAACGGAAAAGAAAAAATCATTCAAGTTCCTACATTTGTCGATAATCTTAAATTCTTTTTCAAATATCAACTCGGACACATGTATTTTCGATATTTTATGTGGAATTTCTCGGGTAGACAAAATAATATACAAGGAACAGGCGAAGTAATGCACGGAAACTGGATTAGCGGAATTCCTTTCATAGACGAAATTCGTTTAGGAAATCAGGATAATATACCCGAAAGATTTGCAAACAATCCTGCCCGCAACAAGTACTACATGCTTCCCTTAATATTCGGACTTATAGGTTTGTTTTTCCAATACAAAAAAGATCGACAAAACTTTAATGTTAGTTTCTTATACTTTTTCCTTACCGGAATTGCAATTGTTTTTTATGTAAACGAAGTACCTATTACTCCTCGCGAACGCGACTATGTTTATGTCGGATCGTTTTATGCCTTTGCTATTTGGATTGGCTTATCGGTAATTGCAATTATCGACAGTCTGAAACAAAAAAACAAATACGTAAACTACGCCATTGCCTCAGCAATGTTTTTAGTGCTTCCGATAAATTTAATCAGTCAAAACTGGGACGATCACGATCGCTCAGGACGATATACTGCTCGCGATTATGCGTTTAACCTTTTAAACTCGTGCGAAAAAAATGCTATTTTATTTACATCGGCCGACAACGACTCGTATCCATTATGGTATTCGCAAGAAGTAGAATCGTACAGAAGAGATATTAGAGCTGTGCTTACCGAATTTTTACCTGTCGATTGGTATATTAATCAATTGCGAAACGAATATCCTCAAATGGGTAAGCTCCCAATATCATTTCCCGAGTCGAGTTTTCTTGATAATCAACGATCGTATTTACCTATAATACCTCGAACCAATGCTCGAGTTAAACTCGATGATTTAATTGATTTTGTTAGAAGCGACAACGATAAAACAAAATATACAACTTATAACAATCAAAAAATTGATTATCTACCAACAAATAAAATTAAAGTTGAAATTGATAAAGATAATTTTAAGAAATCGTGTAAAAGTTTTAAATACGACGAGAAAATACTTCCTAACGAAATTTATTTCGATATTCCTTTAAGACAATTGTATCGCGATAATTTAATTATACTCGATATTATTGCTAACAACAAATGGGAACGACCTATTTATTTTCTGAACCCTCAAAAAGCAAAAGATATAGGATTAGGTAAATTTCTGTATCGCGAAGGATTAGCTTATAGATTACTGCCTTTTAACAGAGATAGCTTGCAAGCAAATGAAATACCAAACAACAGCAGTTATCAGTATAATAAATTTATGAATGAATTTAATTGGGGACGGGTAGAACAAGATGATGTAAAACTCGACTGGACCAATGTGCGCATGATAGGAAGTTTTCAGATTCGAGATCAGTTTAATAATGCTGCACAAAAACTAATGTCTGTCGGAAAAAAGAAAGAAGCTATAGAAATACTCGATAAGTGTATTGCTACTTTCCCCGAGAAAAAGGTTCCTTATCAGTATCAAATTCCTCGAATTATTAAATCGTATTATTTAGCTGGCGAAAAAGAAAAAGCAAGTAAACTGTTCGATAGTTTAAAGAAAACAGTTACTTCGGAGTTAGAATATTATCGAAATTTCGATCCTCGATTTTATCCATCATTAACAAGTAACATACAACTACAGTTGTATATACTACAACTACTCGATCAGATTAAATTTATTAAGGGCGATGGTTATACCGAAACCATCAACGATTTAAATAAATATTATATGAGTTTCAGACAAGTATTACAATAATAAAATAAACCTCTGATATACAAAGGAGCTGTTTCGTATAACGAGACAGCTCTTTTTTATATATAGTGTCCAACCTCCTACCCTTTTCAAGGATTTATACCAAATAACTTTCATTTAGCCTTCTCTGATAGATGTAAGCACATTACTTTAAAATAAGATTTACACAAAATCTGAGACACTACCCGATTGAGCTCAATATTTGCAAAAAGATGTCATTTGAGCTTCGGTTGAGCTCAATATTTGCAAAAAGATGCCATTTGAGCTTCGGTTGAGCTCAATATTCGTAAAAAAGATGCCATTTGAGCTTCGATTGAACTCAATATTCGCAAAAAAGATGGCATTTGAGCTTCGGTTGAGCTCAATATTCGTAAAAAAGATGTCATTTGAGCTTCGGTTGAACTCAATATTCGTAAAAAAGATGTGATTTGAGCTTCGATTGAGCTCAATATTTGCAAAAAAGATGCGA
>JAKSCO010000108.1 GCA_022360575.1 Bacteroidales bacterium
AATGAGTGGTAAAAAAGTTTCTTTTTGCCTTATCCATTGCCAAAAAAGTTGCAAGGTAACTCGGCTATCTTTTACTTTTTCGTCGCGTCTAAGACAAAAATTATTCATTTTTACAAATCCCTCACTTTGAAATTCATTTGGCATTATACATTCGAAGTGTTAATTTTCATTCAATCCTTTGAGACTTTTTTATAAAAAGGTTGTATCTTTAAGCTTTCTGAGTAAAAATAAAAACGAGATATATGTAAACAATAGAATGTTTTTATATATACATTGAGGATAATTCCTACAAGTTCTCATAAATATAACAACTATATAAAAAACTAACTATGACATTTAAAGAAAATAAAGAAACTACTACCTCAAAAACTGGAATTAATCATTATTGTTTAGAACAGAATAATTATTTAGTTTGTGAAAACAGAGATGAAATAGTAAAAATTAATATTAATGAAATATATCAAGTTATCCAAAACGATTATTTAACAACCATACATTATGGAAAAAGAGGCAACAAATTTACATTTACTACAACACTATCAAAAATTGAAAATAAGCTAGATAAATATGATTTATTTTTCAGAATTAATCGTAATATAATAGTCTCTTTAAAATCAATTAAGAGTTACAATAAAAAGAGTAATACTCTATATTTAGACAATCGAATAACCCACAAAGTAGCGGTACGCAGGGCAAAAGAGCTTTGTCGATTACTTTCGCCTGAAATAACGCTCGCAAGTAAAAACATTACACTTACAAAATAAATTTACGTTTACAAGTTGGAGTACTACACTCGTATTTATAAAATTTACGCTTACAAAATAAGTATTATAAGCCATTGTGTAATTTAAAATACTATATTAAGTTTGTATAGTTCGTTGCAATAATAATTACCAATAAAGTGTTTATGACGTGAATAGTTTAAATGTTGACAATATTGTTTTTATTGTAGGTGATTCGAAAGAATGTTACTGCTTTAATGTTAACCGGGAGTTATTGTTTTTAACAGCAAACATAAATGAGCTTAACATAAAATTGCAATCAAAATGGTTTTTAAAAATCAACACACGCACACTTGTAAATACTAAACATATAATGACAAAAGAGCCATCGCGCTATTTGAAAATGGTTGATGGCTCTATCCATAAGGTTTCGCGTAATAAATGGAAATGTTTAATGTAACATATATATGTACGTTTATGGCGATGAGTTCCGCCTATAGCACTCAGGAGTATTTATTTAAAATAAATAAAAATGAAATTACCTAATTTTAAATGTAAGAAAATAACTGTTTCAGAAATGATGGAGTTAAAAGGTGGTTATGTAAATGTTGACAATGATGCTATTAGTTTAGATAATCTTCTAGATTCTTCTGCAGAATTAGTTGAAGGAACTACAAGAAGTACTCGTACGTATACTAATTGTACAGGTACTGATAGTGATGGTAGAAGAGTAGATAGTGATTAGAATCTTGATTTAGGCAAAGGTGTAAAAACACCTTTGCTCTATTACTTAATGATATAAAAAATGATTATAATATTTTCAATTCAAAATGAATTGTCAACAAATAATGTTATGGATCATCTTAGAATGATGGGAGAAGAGGTAATTCGAATAAATTCTGATGATGATGTGTATAAATTTCAATATATTTCGAACCAAGATATATGTTTTATTAATACTCAAAATGGTAAAAAATATAATTTATTAGATGCCAAAAGTTGTTGGTGGAGGAGAACTGGATTAAGTAGAAGGAATTTTGATAATGGTTTAAGAAGAGAAGAATTTAAAACAGATGAATTTGATTTTACTTCTTTAATATCAAAAAATCGTAATATTCTAGCCGAGGAATCAAGAGGGCTAATTGATTATATATTTAATAAAGTTTATTCAAATTGTAAAATAAATTTGGGTTCGCCATTAAAATACGAGTTAAATAAATTGTCGACATTAGAATTAGCTAAAAAAAATGATATGCTTATTCCTAAATATGAGATAATTTCTAATAGTAATCAAATCAGTCTTAGAGATAGTAGAATTATAAGTAAATCTATTGTCGAAGGAGTTTATGAGGTTATTGATAATAATAGCTTTTACACATATACCGAAGAGTTGGTTGGGGAGTTAGATGAAAATGTAAATTTATTTCCATCATTAATAATGGAACTTATTGAGAAGGAATTAGAGATTAGAACATTTTATATTGAAGGGAAATTTTATTCGATGGCAATATTTTCGCAAAGTTCTGAACAAACTAGTGTTGATTTTAGAAAATATAATTTAACAAAACCGAATAGAACTGAATTGTATAAATTACCTGCCCAAATTGAGGAAAAATTACATCGTATTTTTATTGAATTAGAATTAAATACAGGTTCTATCGATATGATTCTCGATAAAAAAGGAGATTATTATTTCTTAGAAATTAATCCTGTCGGTCAATATGATATGGTGTCAAGACCATGTAATTATAATTTAGATTACGTTATAGCAAAGTATTTAAAAGATGGAAAAATTAAAAACAATTGATCTAAAAATTAGCGAATTAGAAGGATTACCTCTTTTTTTAAGAAAAATATATTATAATAAAGTTACTTTTATTGAGGATGAGTATAAACTGTATTGTTTTTCGCCTAACGTACAATCTGAAAGAATGCGAGATTATTTTTCGAATAGAAAAATTTGTAAAGTAAATATATTTAAACCATAAAGAAATGAATACTTATAATCAGGATGATTATTTTATATTTTCTTCAAATTGTAAAATTACAAAGGGGTATAATAGGAGTTTGATAATTGATTATTTAAGAAAAGAAGTATATTATGTACCTAATGAATATTATGATTTATTACAAAAAATTGATAGAAATATAATAAATGACATCGAGTTATTAATAAATGATAATTCAAAAAAGGATTTTCGTGAATTTATTTTATTTTTATTAGAAAACGAAATAGGCTTTGTAACAAAGAATATCCAGAATTTTCCTAAAATTAGTGATGAAGTATATGAGTCAAATGTACTGATTAAGGATATGGTAATAGAAATAGACTCTACCCTATTTAATTCTGAATTAAAAAACAGAATCTATGATGAAATAAATGTAATAAAATGCAATGATATTCAAATAAAGTACATTTCAAATTACTCAAAAAAAGATATTCAAGATTTAATAGGCGGATTTAATGCGTTAGATATTAATTATATAGAACTACACATTAATACAAATCCGACTATTGATTTAGAGTTTTTTAATTCGTTATTAGAATCATATGCCAAACTTTCGCATATTTATATTTATGGTAAAGATGAAAATAAAATTACTCCTTATTTTTTAAATAAAGATCAATATTATCCTTTGCATCTAGGTACTGTTTATTATACAAAAAAGGATATAAACGATTGCGAATATTGTGGTGTTATAAATAAACAAAATTTATCTTTCGATAATATATTAATTCATAATGAGTTATTTAAAACTAATGGATGTTTAAATAAGAAGGTTGCAATTGATAGGAAAGGAATGATTAAGAATTGTTTATATATGGAAGAGTGTTATGGAAATATTAAAGAGCAATCTATTTTAACGGTATTAGAAAAAAGTAATTTTAAAAGATTTTGGTCGATTAAAAAAGATGATATTGAAGTATGTAAAGAATGTGAATATAGATATTCTTGTACGGATTGTAGGGCTTTTATAAACGATGAAAATAATATTTTAAGTAAGCCCTTAAAGTGTAAATACAATCCTTACACTAATGTGTGGAAAGACGATAATTAACAATTATATCTTATAACCAAAAGAACATCAAAATGATTTATAAAATTATTTATTTTTAAAATCCCCCCATCTTAAAATTCATTTGTGCTTTTTATGCTAGAATAGCATATACTAATAAAAAAAGGGATTACATATTCGAAGTGTTAATTTTTATTTCAAATTTCAAGGATTTTTGCAAAGAAACCAATAAATTTAGGACTTTAAAGATACTCTAAATAACAAAAACGAAACCTACAAATTATGATCAGAACTATAGCCTATATAATTTTGATTGCTTTTTATACTAGCACATTACTGGGACAAAATATTGCGAGAATTGAAAACATAAAAATTACATCAAAAGTATTGGAGCAGGAAAGAGAAATTCTAGTTTATACCCCTATTGATTATGATTGGAGGGTAAATGAATATTTTAATGTGATTTATGTTTTTGATTGTCAAAATAGAGAATTTTTTGATTATACAAGTTCGATGATTTCCTTTTTGACTAATAATACAAAATTTTTTATTATCGTGGGTATAACTTCGCCTTATAATGAAAAACTTGATTATGCGAGAAATAATGATTTGTTGCCTATTTTAAAAACAGAAAAATCAATAGATAGATATGGGAAATATTCGGGGAATGCAAAAAACTTTTTCAAATATGTTAGCACAGAAGTAATTCCGTATATTGATTCGCATTACAGAACATTAAATAATAGAATTGCAATTGGTCACTCGTTGAGTGCATCGTTTATACTCTATTCTTTTATTAAAGATCCTACATTATTTAATAATTATATAGCAATATCTCCGAATATGGCTTATGATAATAATAAGCTGGCAAATCAACTGGTTCGTTTTGATTATTCTAAAATAACAAGGTCAACATATTTGTATTTAAGTAATGCAAACGAAGGAATTAATTATTGGCAAGAATGGAAACCTGCTAGAGAAAAAGTATATTCATTCTTTAATAAATCATTAAAGAACAGAAATCTTAAAGTCCATGTTAATGAATTTACAGACAATAATCATTGGAATACATTTCCGCCAAGTTTTAATCGAGCATTTAATTTGTATTTCAAAGAAATTTCTGAATTACATGAAAAAAAGTTGAGTGAAAAAGAATATGATGTAACAATAAAAGTTAAAGTACCGAACAAAGACGAAACAATTTACATTACAGGAAATCAGGGTAGTTTAGGTAGTTGGAATCCAAATAAAATCAAAATGGATAAAATTTCTGATTTAGAAAGAGAGATAAAAATAAAATTGAAGAGTCCGGCTCAATTCAAATTTACAAGAGGAGATTGGAATACAGAAGCTGAAGTTATTGGAACTTACGGAAATATTACAATAAAACCAGAAAAAAAGTCTGATTTTGAATTTGAGATTGAAAACTATCTTGACAATTAAATCACTCTGTAAATTTAGGCTTTTATTATGCTTTATATAATAAAGTATGTTGGATATAAAAATCTATTTAATGAGATTAGAAATAAAAGTACTGACCATAATCAAGTAATACCAATGCAAAAAGAGCGACTAAAAATTAGCCGCTCTTGTATATCTATAATATATATTATACATAAACTTTTGGTTCTACTTCGCCTTTTAACACCATATAACCATTCATGGCAAGGGCTTCCATTTCATCTTCGCCCGGATAAACAACCACAGGAGCAATAAAATCAACCATTTGTTTAATATAATCAATAAGTATCTTGTCGTAAGCCATACCACCAGTAAAGATAATAGCATCAACTTTGCCTTTTAAAACAGCACTCAACGAACCTATTTCTTTTCCTAATTGGTAAGCAATAGCATCGTGAATTTTTTGAGCTTCGGCATCGCCATCCTTAACTCTCATCTCGACATCGTAAGCATCATTTGTTCCTAAATAAGCAACAAAACCACCTTCGCCTTTAATCATCTTTTTAACTTCGTCGTGAGTATATTCTCCGCTAAAGCATAATTTAGCAACCTGACCACAAGGCAAAGTACCTACTCTTTCTGGAGAAAATGGTCCTTCTCCATCCAATGCATTATTTACATCTATTACACGACCTGTTTTATGCGCTCCTACAGAAATTCCTCCTCCTAAATGAGCTATAATAAGATTTAACTCCTCGTATGGTTTATCAACTGATTTAGCATACTTACGAGCAATTGCTTTTTGATTTAAAGCATGGAATATTGAATGACGAACAAATTTTGGATGTCCGGTATAGCGAGCAACATCTTCTAACTCGTCAACAACAACAGGATCGGCAATAAAAGCACGAGCATTATCTAACGACTTAGCAATATCGCTAGCAATTAAACCTCCTAAGTTACTAGCATGCTCTCCTAATTTGCTCTCGCGCAAATCTGTTATTAAAGCATCGTTTACTTCGTAAACACCAGATTCGATAGGTTTTACCAAACCTCCGCGTCCTACAACTGCAGTAATCAAATCAATTTCGATGCCAGCATCTTTTAGTTCTTTTAAGATAATATCTTTTCTAAAACTAAACTGCTCAACAATACTATTAAACGGTTTTAACTCTTCAGATGTATGTTTTATATTCTTTAAAAAAACCGATTTTGAACCTTGAAAAACAGCAATTTTTGTTGATGTAGAACCTGGGTTAATTGCTAAAATTCTTTGTTCTTCCATATTTATATTTTTTTCAAATTATTAATCATATTTTACATTGCAGCAGCAAGAGCAATCGACATCATTTTACTTTTATCGGTATCAGCTCTTGATGTTAAAACAACAGGTACTTTAGCTCCCATAATAACAGCCGCCGAAGTACATCCTCCCATAAACATCAATGTTTTATATAAAATATTGCCACTATTCAACTCAGGAGCTACTAAAATATCAGCATCACCTGCAACATCACCTGTAATACCTTTATGTTCGGCAGCTTCTTTCGATACAGCATTATCTATAGCAAAAGGACCATCGATAGTACATCCTTTAATCTGTCCTCGATTATTCATCGTGCTTAACATAGCAGCATGCGTTGTCGATTCTATTTTAGGATTAACAACCTCAAGAGGACCTACTACTGCTACTTTAGGATTTGAATTACCTAAACGATGATAAACCTCAACTGCATTTTTAATAATATTAACCTTTTCGTTAAATTCAGGAGCAATATTCATTGCTGCATCTGTTAATCCTAATAATTTGTGATAGTAAGGCGACTCGATTAAAGCAAAATGGCTTAAAGTTGGTGCTTTTCTCAATCCATTTTCTTTGTCTAACACAGCTTTTAATAAAGGAGCTGTACTAACCAAACCTTTCATTAAGATATCAGCTTTTCCTTCTTTTATTAAGCTAACAGCTTTTACTGATGCTTTAGCAGGATTATTTTCTTCGTAGATCTCGATACCCGAAATATCAAAATTTATTTCAGCACTTATCTTTTCTATTTCTTCTTTATTCCCAACTAATACCGGAATAATAATTCCTTCTTTATGAGCATTTTTTACAGCTTCTAAAACAGGCTTATCTGCTGCTGCCGCAACAGCTAAGCGTCTTGTTTCTTTATTTTTAGCCAGCTCAATTAAGTCATTTAATGATTTTAGAGTCATTATTGTAATTTTTGTGTATTTAAGATCTTATTTTTATAGATACTCTTTTAAATTGCGCTAACAATTCGTTGAGTATCTTGAGCAATAACTAATTCTTCGTTTGTTGTTACGGTTAAAACTTTTGTTTTTGATTCAGGTTTTGATATAACTAAATCAACGCCACGCTTACCTTTGTTTAACTCAGCATCGAAATCAACTCCTAAGTACTCCATATCGGTACAAACTTCTTTTCTTATTTCGCAACCATTCTCGCCAATACCTCCTGTAAACAAGATTAAATCAACACCACCCATTACAGCAGCATAGGCTCCAATAAACTTTTTCACTTTGTAAATAAACATATCAAAAGCATAGCTAGCTCTTTCGTTTCCTTCGGCTTTTGCATCTTCAATATCGCGCATATCTGAAGATATGCCTGATATACCTAACAAACCACTCTTTTTGTTTATTAAATTATTGGTTTCTTGAATTGATAAATCTTCTTTTTCGGCAATAAATAATAAAGCACCTAAATCAAGGTCTCCAGCACGAGTTCCCATCATTAAACCTTCAACCGGAGTAAAACCCATTGAAGTATCAAGAGATTTCCCGTTTTTGATTGCTGCTATAGAAGCTCCATTTCCTAAGTGACAAGAGATTACTTTTTTCTCTTCCCAGTTCCAACCAACTAAATTACAAGCTTTCTTAGCTACATATTTATGACTTGTTCCGTGGAATCCATAACGACGAACTTGGTATTTTTCGTAGTATTCGTATGGTAAACCATATAAAAATGATTTTGGCTCCATTGTTTGATGAAACGAAGTATCGAATGCAGCTACCTGAGAAACATTAGGCATTAATTTTTCCATTGCCAAAATTCCTTTTAAGTTAGCAGGATTATGTAAAGGAGCTAATTCTATACACTCTTCAATTCTTTCTTTTACTTTATCGGTAACTAAAGCACTTTCTTTAAAATATTGTCCTCCGTGAGCTACTCTGTGACCAACAGCACTAACCTCGTCGAGGCTTTTTATAACACCATGTTCTGCTGATAATAATGCTTCAAGAATTAAATCAATTCCTTTTACATGATCTGGAATATCAGTAGTTATCGAATGTTTTTTTCCATCACTTGTTTTATGAGATAACTCGCCATTTTCAATCCCAATTCGCTCAATCAAGCCTTTTGCTAACAAATCTGCATTATCAGCATTTGTCATATCTAACAATTGATATTTTATTGATGAGCTTCCACAGTTAAGTACTAAAATTTTCATTTTTGATTTTTGCCTTTATTATTTGATTATATATCGTTTAAAACTATTTTTCTACAGCTGCCTGATTTGCAGTAATCGCAACTAAATTAACAATATCGCTAACCGAACATCCTCTAGACAAATCGTTAATTGGAGCTGCCATACCTTGTAACACCGGACCTATAGCTTCGGCACCAGCCATACGTTGAACTAATTTATATGCTATATTACCCGTTTCTAAAGTAGGGAATACTAATACATTTGCTTTTCCTGCAATATCGCTATCTGGAGCTTTTTTCTGACCTATAGCTTCGATTATTGCAGCATCGGCTTGTAGTTCGCCATCAATTTTTAACGATGGGTTCATCTCTTTAGCAATTTGAGTTGCGCTAACAATTTTATCAACCATCTCGTGCTTAGCACTACCTTTAGTAGAAAAGCTTAACATTGCAATACGAGGCTCAAAACCAGCTATAGCTTTAGTAGTTTCTCCTGTAGCAACAGCTATCTCAGCAAGCTCTTTATCTGTTGGATTTGGATGCACAGCACAATCAGCAAAAACCATTAAACCTTCTTCGCCAAACTGTTTATCTTTCAAAATCATAATGAAAGCACCAGAAACTACACTAAAACCAGGTTTTGTTTTAACATATTGAAATGCAGGACGCAAAACATCACCAGTTGCATTTTCGGCACCAGCAACCTCTCCATCAGCATCTCCATTTTTAATCATTACAGTAGCTAAGTACAATGGATTTTCGACTAATTTAGCCGCAGCCTCACGTGTTAATCCTTTATTTTTTCGGATTTCGACCATTAAATCAATATATTCTTCTTTCTTTGGGTGGTTTACAGGATCAATAATCGTTGCTTTATCAATATTTTTGAGATTTAATCTCTCTGCTTCTTTTTTTATTTCATCAGGATTTCCTGTTAAAATAATTTGTGCAATATTTTCTTCGATTAAGATATCTGCAGCCTGTAATGTTCTTTCTTCTGTTGCTTCAGGAAGAACAATTTTTTTACAGTGCTTTTTTGCATTTTCTTTTATTTGATTTAATAAAGTCATTGTATTATAACTATTTAGTATTAACATTTAAATTCGCTCAAAGTTATATAAAAAAGGAGTTAATGCGTTATTTTTCATTTGATATTATTCACCTAAAAATGTGTTTCACAACAAGTTTTACAAACCTATTTAACTCATTGAAAACTACTTTCTATTCCATATTCCCCACGAATAATTCGCTTGAATTTTAAGCATTTCTAAACCGTTTTTTATAGTAACACCTTTTTGCTCTCCAAAGTTTAAGAATTTTGTTTTCTCCGGATTATAAATTAAGTCATATAAAATATGCCGAGAAGATAAATATTGGTAAGAAATTTTAGGGTATCTGTCTTCATCAGGAAACATTCCTAATGGAGTAGTATTTATTATAACATTATACTCATCAAGTATTGATTTATTTAGATCGTTATACGATAATTGATTTTTATAAGGTGTTCGGGAAACAAAAACAAACTCAACACCAGCAATATCTAAAGCATAAGCAACTGCCTTTGAGCTTCCGCCAGTTCCCAATATTAGAGCTTTACTATCCTTTTTTAACAAAGGTTTAATACTCTCTAGAAAGCCTAGATAATCGGTATTAAACCCCAGTAACCTCAACCCCTTATCAGTTCGATCAAAACGTATTGTATTAACAGCACCTATTTCTTGTGCCGATTTATCAATATCATCTAAAAAAGGGATAATTTCGGTCTTATAAGGAATAGTAACATTTAAACCAACAATCTCCTTATTATCTTTTATTAAAGTTTTAAATTCATCAATAGTTGCTAATGAATACAATTGATAAACAGCATCACCAATTCCTTCTATTTCGAACTTTTTAGTAAAATAAGATTTAGAAAAAGAATGAGTAAGGCTTTTACCAATTAATCCAAATTTTCTCATTTGTTTTCGTTATTTGCAAACTTCTCGATTAAAGATATTGAAACAAATCCAATTACAATTAATAATAAAGCAATTATAACTTCAGTATTTAAAGTATCAGGAATATATCTTGAGTATGATTGTACTATCTTTTCTCCATCTTTTAGAATAGCTTCGCCCATATCATTAACTCTATAAATAGGATTTTTCCAAGGCCATAAAATTCCTAAAGAACCAAGTATAAATCCTGTTAAAACAGAAATAGTTTGGTCTTTATATTTCTTATAAATCCACGATAAAACATGAGAAAAGGCCACAAGGCCTCCCCCAGCCCCTATTGCTACAGGGATTAAAATCCTAAGATCTACATCTTTTACTGCATGAATCATTACTAACTCGTAGTTTCCCATTAAGATCAGAATAAACGAACCTGATAAACCTGGTAATATCATACTACATATAGCAACAACACCACAAACAACAAGATATACAAAGGAGTCATTTTGAGTTGCAGGATTTAACGTAGTTATAGCTATTGCTACTGTTACTCCTACAATAAAACTAACAATAACACTTACATTCCATTTTTTTATGGTTTTCCCAACATAATAAACAGAAGCTAAAATTAACCCAAAGAAAAAAGCCCATACAAATACAGGATAATTAACGAATAAGTAATCTAAAACCCGAGCTAAAGTAATCAAGCTTATAAACATTCCCGAAAATATAGCTACTAAGAAATATAAATCGACATGCTTTATTAAATCCTTTATTTTTCCCTTAAACAATAGTTTTAAAGCCTCGCCATTAAAACTTTTTATAGCATTTATTAAGCGCTCGAATACACCTGTTATAAGAGCAATTGTTCCTCCTGAAACCCCAGGAATTACATTTGCAGCTCCCATGGCAAAACCTTTTAAAATAATATAAATGTAATTTCTCATTTTTATGGTATTAAAAAAGCGAGTATATCATCTCGCTTTGTATTATTTTAATATTTTTATGTAAAAATTTGTAATTTTTCAGAACTACTTATTTTCGAAATCAAAATCATATTCGTTGATATCTTAATAATTATTTTAAGAACACTCCGCATCATTAATTCGAATAATACTTATTTAATAATCGAACCATTGATTTATTCTTAACTATATCAGGAAAAAGATTCACTACTTCGTCGTATTTTCTAGGATCTTGAATAAGAGCTTTCTCGAAAACCTCTAAAGCTTTTGGTGTATTTTGGGTTTTTAGATAACATCCAGCTAACCTGAAATATACAATAGCATTACCTGCGTAATCTTTCGAATACTCAATCAGAGTTTGTATCGACTCTAAATATTGCTCAGTACGAATAAAAGCCTCACTAAGAGCAACAACAAAATCTAATTCTTCGGGAGCTAAATCATAGGCTTTTTTATAAGCATCTACAGATAAATCATCTTTTTCTAAATCGGTATAAATATTTCCTTGTAAATAATGATATTCAGGATTTCTATCATTTACCTGAATAGCCCTTTCAATTATAGATAAAGCTTGAGCTGATTTTCCTATTCGATACATTACATTGGCTTTGCCATAAATAGATTCTGTATAAAAAGGATCTTCATTAATTGCATCATCATAATATTTTAAAGCAATATCGTATTCTTTTAGATTATCATAACAATCACCAATGTAAGTTAAAATCTCTACACTTTTATCAAATCTCAGATACTCTTTATAACTTAATATTGCTTTATGATAATCTTCTTTACGGCAATATGTGTTTGCCATATTAAAATAAGCTACCGAAAAATCTGGATTTATAGCAAGTGCATATTCATAAGCATCAATTGCTTCGTCGAGTTGGTCGTTCTTATTGTATAAAATACCTAAATTATACCATCCATTCTCAGAAAAAGGTTCTTTATTCAGATACACTTTATAATGATTAATGCTTTTATCAATTTGTTCCATTCTTTCTAAACAATACCCAATATCATACAATAGTATTATGTTAGATGGATCTATATCGAAAGCCAAATGTAAATATTTTAAAGCTGTTTCGTATTGTTTTTTCTGCTCAAACGATTGAGCCACTGAATGAATTACATCTGCTTTATCGTCAATAGTAAGTTCTATTGCATTATCAAAAGCTTTTTGAGCTTCGGTATAATGACCTATTATATTTAGGGCATTCCCTTTTATTAGAAAAACATCACTGTTGGTGTATTCTATACTCTCAATATCTTCGATTATTTTAAGTGCACGCGAAGCCATACCCTTATCAATAAATATTTGAGCTTTTTTTAATTGAATACTTAAAGAGTCTGGATGTTGTTGTGTTGCATACATAACAACATCTAATGCATTATTTGCTTTATTCGAATCAATATAATAATCAATAATATTTTCGAATTCAGAAACATCGAAAAAATATTTTGTTTTTCTTTTTAACATCTCTTCGTAACGATTAACCAACTCGCTATACTCTTCGTTAGGAAAAATATCTTCAAACTCTTCTTTCATACTCTTAAAAAATGTGCTTGCAAAACTAATAAAAATAGCTTGATTACAATTAAAAATCCTGATTATTTAATCTTCTTTAAAACTCTGTTGTATTCTTTATGTACCTGTTTTTTTATGATTACGATTTCGGTTAACAAATCGGGGTTTGAAACTTTATTATTCAACAGATCATAGTATTTCTCTAATTTTAGCTTAAAAGCATTTATTATACGTTCGTTTTTATTATTTAATCCACCATTGTCTATTTTCTGAGACATTTCTCTTATTCCGAAAACAGCATCATTAAATTCTAAAAGACCTATTGCTGTTCGTTTGTCGAAATATTTGTTTAATATAATCCATAATGTCTTTTCAGGATTATATTTATTGGTATTCCAATAATAGTTAGCTGCTGTTAAAATTCTTATCGTCTGAAATCCTGACAAAGAATCGACATTTAGTATAATCTTAGATTTTTTATTCTTATAACATTCGTTAACTGCATTTAAATTATATGGTTCAAAAATAGATTGCAAACGCAATTTCCCGGCATAATACCTTTTTTCAGAATTTGTTTTTAACCTCATTTTAGGTTTTAATAATTCATTATCAAATAATATAGGAAGGGTTCTTGTAAAATTCGAAAAGTGTTTTACATTAAAACAATCAATTGTATTAGAACAATTATTTTCACCTGTCCAAACAAAATCTACATTATTAAATTTAGAATATAAAGCCCCGAAATATTGAATTGCTTTTTCTTTGTTTTTATACACTTGTTTTAATGTATGATATTGAGGTAGGATTTCGATTTTTATTGTTTTATTTCTTTGTTTTATTGCATTTTTTATTCGTTCTATCTGATTAACCGAAAAGGAATCGCTTTTAATAAGTACAGTAGCGATTTTATTGAATTGTTTATCATTAATTTGCCGAATACAGCTTAACGTTTCATTGAAATCTAAATCGAGATACATGTTTTTAGTAAAATATGGCATTTTTTTAAATCCGAAACCTCTATTCGAATTAAAATACACCGAATTAATTTTGTATTTACTAAACATTTGTAATTTTTCTGCTTCATTAAACTTCTCAGGAACAATTATACATCGCTTATCAAAGTCGGGCCAATCGATAATATTTGCACTATAAAATAGAGGTTTATTATTATCAAACAATTGCATCAAGGTTAGCAAGCCATTATACAAACCTTTTTCTTTCGATGCATTTAGCAGCAACAAGTTTGAATTATCAAGCATCTGCATACAATAAGCTTCATCGGATTTGTGGAGGGAATCCAAGAAACGTGTTTGATATTTTTTTGAAAGTTGATTATCGCCTATCGAAATTACTAAGCTATATTTTTCTAGTTGAGAATTCTTGATATTTTCTACAATCTCGATTTTCGGGTGCAAACTATCTAAAGTTTGAATTGCATATTCAATTTTATTTTTAAATTCGTCAACTAATGTCTTTAACATATTGTTTTTGCTACGCATAACAATAACCGGAACTTTCTTTTCTTGAGCTACATAATATGTTCTTGTTTGTTTCTGGGTTATTTGCTTCGGAACAGGAAGTATCATATCGTAAGCAGAATACGATGAATCTACATAGGGTTTTAATCGTTCTTTCAATGAAAAATTATTTTTAGTATATCTAAAATCGACCTTATCAACGCAAAGAGTTCCTGTTCCTTTCAAACCTATAAACAAACGTACATACTTTACATTATCAGGAATATCTCCATTATAATATGGATAAAATGCTGTTTTTGCATGCACCTCACACCAATTCATATTTACAATCTCGTTATAATTTGCAAAACTCAACGACCCGAATGTTTGATCAATCTTTTTATCCTGAAAAAAGTTCAAATTATTTGCCTGAACCTCTATCTTATTTTTATCGTAATATTTGATACGAATATTAACTGCATCATACAATTTAAACCCCAATCGCTCTTGGTGCGATTTTATATTCTTAAGTCGTAAATGCATCTTTAACAAATAATTACCTGGTATAACTTTTATATAGTCACTAAAAACCCCCTCTCCTATTGTTTCTGTCTCGTCAGCTTTCGTTCTATGTATTTTTATTGAATGATTCCCATGAAATACTTCGCACGAATCATTATTTCTATTTTGTTTATTTACCCATTGAGTATTTTCGCCTATGTGTTTCCAGTTATTGATTGCGAATGTTTTTATACTACTCTCGTGATACAATAATTTGCCTGACTCAAACGATGGATTTTGAACTAAATTTCCAAGATTAAGATAATTTAATCTCGTACTATAAGGTATTGTTATGGGATCTTTTGATGACCAAGAAGCGGCAAGGTGAGTTTGTTCTTTTTCTTTACATGCAAAGGTATTTATTAATAACATCAAGAGTAAAGTGAGTATCCAATTGCTTTTCACACGAATATATTTTTAGTTAAACACCTATTTTATTAATATTTATTTTCCCTATTAGAGCTTTTTTAAAATGAAAATACATTATAAATGTAATCTTAAGGTCTAATTCAAACCAAAAGTTATTAAGTTTTTATTCACAAAAACAGTAGTCTTTTAATATCATAGCTCGAATTTATTTTACTTTTTCTATGAGTATTTTTAGATGTAAACACTGGTTGTATAGAACAGAAAATACATATAGAGAAACTCAGATTATTTAAAAGTGATATCCAAATCTAAAATTCATTCTATTATATTCTAATTTTCTCTTTATTAATTCTTGTCCTTTTTTATACTCTTGAAATATTTCCATATATCTAAATCCTACTTCGAAAGAAAAAGCATTTCTTTTAGTAAGATTTATCTTAAGACCAATTGTTGGGTTCAGAAAGAAACCTCCTTTGGTTTTTAAATCGGTAGCTCCATCAACACTACCAACATAATCATTTTGGTTACTATCATCAAGTGAAAGAACATATCCACTTTGCATACTCACAAAATGATTTCTCCGAGCATTGCTTATAGTATATCTAAAATCAGCAAATACAGGAACATACGTTTCGTCCTTATTTAATAATTCAAAACCAACACCTCCTCCTACTCCTATTCTGGAATCAAACTGATAACCATTAATGAACATAAAACTCAAAGGAAGAGTAACCGAATTAAAATCATTCCCATTACCAACAAGTAAGCCAATAGAAACAAATACATAACTCCCTTTTTGAGTATAATTAATTTTACTGTCGTTTTTAATATAGCTCTTCTCTATTTTTTCGATATCTGATTGCAATAAAACTCTTTCATTTCCTCTTTCATCTATTATTGTTATTGATTGATTTACATTTATATCAATTACTTTTCCTTGAAAAACATTTCCATTTTTCATATAAACAACACTCTTATATGTATCTTGGGCATATGAATTATTAAAAAATCCACATAAAATAAATTTTACAAGAACTAAAACAATGATGTTTTTATAAATTTTAATCATAATAACACTTTATAGTTTAGAGGTTTCAATAAACCTTACTTTTATTTTTAAATTATTTAAACAAGATGATGTATTCCTTAATTTAGTTGCGCAACCATTTTACATTTACATACATCTTTATAAACATTAACAACAAGTATAATCAATTTTTAAATATTAAATGGCAAAATACTTATATTACCTACTACTTATTGTTTTAATCAGTACAGCTTGGGGATGCAAGGATGAAATTACCGATACATACACAGCCAATAGTCCTATATATATGAATTACGAAACACTTCGAAATTCGATAGAAATTAAAAATGCCGAAAACTTAGAAAACACAGGAAAAATACTTTATCACCACCATTTTATTTTTATAAATGAATATTTTAAAGGAATTCATATAATAGATAATTCAAATCCGAGCAAGCCTCAAATTGTAAAATTTATATCAATACCTGGAAATACAGATATAAGTATTGACAATAAAATATTATATGCAGATAGTTTCATCGATTTAGTTTCATTTGACATTTCGGACATCAATAATATTGAATTAATAAATCGTATGAAAAATATATTTCAATATTCTTTACCTCCGTGCAATAACGATTACCAAGTAAGCGAAATCGATAAATCAAAAGGAGTTGTTATTGATTGGGAACTAAAAGAAGTTACAAGCAAAGCAGAACAAGAAAGATATGTGATATATTCGGAAAAAGAAAACAATACTATAGATGAATATTCATCGGGAACATCAATAAATGCTACAGGTAGCTTGAGCTATAATATTGGAGGTTCTAGCTCGCGATTTGTTATATCGCAAAAAACACTTTATGCAATTAGCTACTACTCGCTGAATATCGTAAATATTACTAATCCTCGGAATATACGACTAATCAGAAAAACTAATATCAATTGGGATATTGAGTCTATTTTTCCGTATGATAATAAATTATTTATTAGTTCGAAAAACGGAATGGTTATTTACGATTTATCAAACAAAGAAAACCCCAGATACATTTCGGACTATTGGCATATTTCGAGTTGCGATCCTATTGTATTTAATAGAAATCATGCCTATGTATCGATACACTCAGGAAATTTATGCAACGAAACCAATAATCAGATAGATATTATTGATATCAGCAAATCAAGTTCGCTTGTACAATTAAAATCGTATCCTATGCAAAAACCTCTTGGTATTGGAATAAATTGCAATAAACTTTTTGTTTGCGATGCCGAGGCTGGTTTACTAATATTTGATATTACTAATATTTTAGATATTACTAATAACAAAATTGCCGAATACAACTCGATTAAAGCATATAACATTATTCCTATTGATAATATTATAATTTTAATAGATAAAAATTCGATAAAACAATACGACTGTACGAATCCGACAAATCTCAAATTACTAAGCTCCATACCTATAAATAATTAATCCGAAAGATATTATCTTACTATTTTATTGAATTTCATCCTGCATCTTCAAAAATCTAACTGAATGCTATAGAATCATTTCTATCTCGTTCGGTATAATTTAGATGTCTTCAAAATCTTATTTGAGTCTTGATGGATTAGATCATTCAAACTGTTCATTTTTATTTAAAATTTAGTGATACTTCTTCTAAAAATCACTAAATTTGAGCTTTTCGTATACTTTGCAATTACTTTTAAACTTTAAGGAACTATTAGTACGTTAAATAATTTATGCTTATACGCAAGAATTTTAAAAAAAGAACATCTATAAATAGAATAAATTATATAAACTATGAAAATTAAATTACTAAAAACTTACAATATATTAATCACTGGATTATTATCGATATTAGGTTTTGCCATAGCCTGCGATTCAATGGATGAATATGGGACTCCTACTGCAAAATTCATTGTGAACGGTAAAGTAAAATCATCTAAAACAAATCAGCCAATTGAAAACATTAGAGTATCCATGCTCTACGATACTACCTATACAGATAAAAATGGAGCTTATCAAGTTGTTGAAACAGGAGAAATCCATAACATATATAATATCGAATTTAAAGATATTGACGGAGAAACAAATGGTGAGTTCAATAATTTAGATACAGTTATTGAATTCAAAAATCCGAAATTTACAGGAGGCGATGGCAACTGGTATAAAGGAGAGACAAGTAAAGAGTATGATATAAAGTTAACTCCTAAAAAATGACAGTAAATAAGATTCCATTACGAAAAAAAATAGCTCTCAATCTTTTTAAAAAATACAAGGATAATGAAAGTAAAATTCACCAATTGAATTATATCCTTTGGGAATGTACTTTGCGTTGCAACTTAAAGTGTATTCATTGTGGTAGTGATTGCAAAAAAGACTCTTCGATAAAGGATATGCCTGCAAAAGATTTTCTTAGAGCAATTGATGAAATAAAAGATATTGTTAATCCTAATAATACAATGATAGTGCTAACAGGAGGAGAAGCATTGTTAAGGAAAGATTTAGAACAAATAGGAATAAATTTATACCAAAGAGGGTTTCCGTGGGGAATTGTATCAAACGGAATGCTATTAAATAAAAAAAGAATAAATTCCTTATTAAATTGTGGATTAAGAGCAATTACTATAAGTCTAGATGGATTAGAAGAAAGTCATAATTGGCTAAGAGGAACTTCTAAAAGTTTTTCTTCTGCTCTAAATGCAGTGCGTTTATTACCTGCTATTCCCGAAATAAAATACGATGTTGTAACTTGTGTTAATCAAAGAAATTTTAATGAGTTAAATCAAATTAAAGAATTGTTGATCACCTCAGGGATTAAAGAGTGGAGAATCTTTACAATCTTCCCGATTGGTAGAGCTAAAAAACATAAGGAATTGCAATTAAAACCAAAGAATTTCAAAGAATTATTTGATTTTATCTCACAAACAAGAAAAGAAGGACGAATTAAATTAAATTATGGGTGTGAAGGATTTTTGGGTAAATACGAACAAGAGGTTAGAGACAATTTCTTTATTTGTCGGGCAGGAATCAACATTGCTTCAATATTAGCTGACGGCTCTATTTCTGCTTGTCCAAACCTGAGAGATAATTTTATTCAAGGAAATATTTACAAAGATAACTTTAGAGAAGTTTGGGAAAATAGATACTCTGTTTTTCGTGATAGAAGCTGGACAAAAACAGGAATTTGTGCTGAATGTGAGCATTACAAGTATTGCGAAGGAAACGGTATGCATCTGAGAGATGAAAAAACAGGCGAACTGCTACTTTGTCATTTAAAACAAATAGAAGAAGGAGAAACAATGTCTAGCTCATAACATCTAAGCTTCTGAATAATTTTAAGACAAATATGCATATATAATCATAACTATTTTAATACAAAAAACTATTTCAATTGCATAATACCACCATTATGCAATTGGATTTGTGAAGCGATATTTTAAATACTCCCTACTCGATCGTTTTTTCTAAAATCTCGAATCATCTTTAAAGCAAAATTTCGCTCTAAGAACTTAAAAACACGAGTAATAAAGTAAAAACTCTTGAAAGCAGCCGGAAATATCATTGTTTTTCTATTCCGAACAACTCCTTTTATTATTTTACGAGCAGCTAATTCGGCCGAAATACCTTTATCTATAAACTCTTTTGTTTTTTGCCCTATATCTTTGTTTGCATTCACGTATTTCATATTTTCTCCGATCATTGTTTTTATAGCTCCTGGACATACGATTGTAACTTTTACATTAAAATCGAAAGCTTCTAACTCTAAAGCTTTCGAAAAAGTTACTGCCCCATGTTTCGATACAGCATATGGCGAGCTCAATGCAGTATATTCTAACAAACCCGAAATTGATGAAATATTAACAATATGCCCTTGTTTTGATTTGCTCATATGCTTTAAAGCCTCGGTCGAGCATGTTATTAATCCAAAAAGATTAACATCCATTACTTTCTTCCAATCCCCAATATCTAAATCTCTGATTTCGCCTCCTATAGCAATTCCTGCATTATTAAATAAATAATCTATTTTTCCAAATTCAGATTTAACCTTATTAAATACATCAGTAATTTGATTAACATCGGCTACATCTAACTCAATTGCTTTTGCTGTATTTTTATCTACTTCCGAATTAATTAAATCTACTGTATGTTTTGCTAATTGTAGACTTTTATCTGTACAAACAACTATAGCTTTGTGTTTTGCTAATTCCAAGCATAATGCCTTTCCTAGACCTTGTCCTGCACCTGTAACTATTACTAGCTTTTCGTTAAAATAATTAGAGTATTTCATATTTTGTTTTTTAGATTAAATAATTCACAATATAATCAAAATAAGTATTTTTTTTATTATCAGGAAATAAACCCTTTGAGCTTGTTTTATATCTACAATATTCATGATACAAAACACACCTTTCCGAAAACTGACGGCATGGTTATTGATAACCCCTACCTTCTATTACAATTAACTGTTTAAAGTACATTATAGGTTAGATTATATTAGTAAATCGTTTCTATAACTTAATAACTATATTATTATGAGAAATTTAAATCAAGTATTATTTATCTTTTTTATTGGTTTGTTTGCTTTTAACGCAAACGCTCAGAATTTCGGGATTAAAGCCGGAATGAATTTGTCAATTATGCAATTTAAGAAAGATAGTAAAAAACAAAAAGAAAATTTCGAACAAACTGCAGGCTATAATGTAGGTGTTACAATGAATTACCCTCTAACCCACATGTTTTCTATCGAAACAAATTTATTTTTCGATACAAAGGGAACAAGATATACCTTTGTTGGATATGAGTCTGATTTTTTCTTAAAAATTCAGACATACTATCTTGACCTTCCTGTTTATGCTAAATTAAATAAGTATGTCGGGAATAATGTAAAGATATACGGATTAATCGGACCTTATGTAGGAATTGGTTTGTCCGGAAAAATCAAAGCCAAAGATCATGGTTCTATAGATGTTGATTGGGGAAACGAAGAATATGATGACGATTTTAGACGATTCGATTGGGGACTAAGCATGGGGTTTGGCATACAAGTAGATAATATTCAGCTTGGATTATATTACGATATAGGTTTTCAGAATATTGCTCCCGACCCAAGCGATGATCGAATAACTACTGAAATAAGAAATTCGCAAGTAATTGTAATTGACAAACCTGAATACGATATAAAAAATAGACAACTAAGATTATCTGTAGGATATAATTTTTAACTTATTTCTTGTTTGATTTCTGTACAATATAATGCCCCGAATTAAATTCTCTATAATTCGGGGCATTGTATTATTTTAAAAAGGCGATAAATTGTTACATTTGTAGCTGATCTCTAATTGTAGTAAGCTTGCTAAGATAATTGAAAATACACCTATGCCAACTGGCAACTTGTAAGTATAAAATAGATGATAATCTTATCTCCAAGATTATATACAGTAAGAGTATATTAATAATGATGAGTTACATAGTATTTCAAGATGAGTACTCACGTACCTAAAGGATACATCTATTTTGCTGTATTCTTCTCTCTTTTTGTTGAAGTTCTGAATATGAGATTCAGAAAGAAATCTAAATTGTTGAAAAAACAATCAAAACTTTTTTAAACAACTATGCTAATTATCTGTTTTCTAATTAAAGAACGAATAAGTTAAATGAAACGAATAGGTATTTTTTATGGATCAACATCTGGTAATACAAGAGCGATAGCCCAAAAAATAAGATACAATTTAAAACCGGGCTTAGTTGATGTGTATGATGTTAAAGATGCTTGTGTTAAAGATGTCGAAAAATATGACAATATAATTTTTGGCGCATCTACCTGGGGTACTGGGATACTACAGAAAGACTTTGAACTTTTTCTGCACACTACTCTAAAAAAAGCGAATTTGAAAGGTAAGAAAATTGCAATTTTTGGTACAGGAAACTCTTCTGTTTATCCAAATTCGTTTGTCGATGCTATAGGTATTATTTTCGAAGAACTGGTTGGCAAGGGTGTTACTTTTGTTGGCGAATTTCCTACCGATGGATACGAATTTCAATCTTCATTATCGATTTTTAACAATAAATTCAAGGGGCTACCTCTTGATGATGACTCTGACGAAGAACAAAACAAATTACGAATATCTATCTGGACTGATTTATTAAAAATTGACATGAATTAGCTTTATTTAATAAAGCATCACCATATTGAAAACAACAAAACACTTGTTTTTTATTGTAAGTCGATTTATATATCACAAGCAGTTTTGTTGCTTTTTATATTCCTGCTTCCTTAGGCTCTATACATTATTACCATATCGATAATATCCGCAGAACATTGTTATACTAAAAACCACTAAGCAAAGAATACAATAAATAAAAAATACGGAGATATTGTCTGAGATAATGCTTATTGTACCGACTAAAAATTTAGAGTAAGTTGTATCGGAGTTGTTTTATCTCGGAAATGAGTTATAGACAAGCCTAACAAACGTATTCCGCCAACAATATCGATTGAGTTTAATAGCTCAACACTTGTTTTGTGTACTTGATAAAAATGATACAATTCGTCGTGGAGTGTTTTGCTGCGAGTTATTTGTTCGAAATTCGCATATTTAACTTTTAATGTAAGTGTGCGTCCATATTTTTTATGCAATTTCATTCGCTTAAAAAAGATTTTCTCAACATAAAATAGTTGTTTTCTTAATTCGTCTTTATCGGTAATATCATATTCAAATGTTCTTTCGGCACCCACCGATTTTCGTATTCTGTTTGGGTTTACAGCTCTGGTGTCAACACCTCGGGCAATATTATAAAAATGCAAACCTGCTTTTCCGAACTTATCAATTAGCCATTTTTTTTCTTTGGTTTTTAAATCGCCACCTGTTTTTATTCCCAAGCTATGCATTTTCTGACAAGTTACTTTGCCTACGCCATAAATTTTCTCGACAGCTAATGTTTTTATAAACGAATCGGTTTGGTTGGGTTTTATAACAAACAAGCCATTGGGCTTATCGTAGTCCGAGGCTATTTTTGCCAAAAATTTATTAACCGAAACTCCAGCCGAGGCTGTTAGCTTTGTTTTGTCATATATTCGTTGTTTTATTTCTTTAGCTATTAAAGTTGCCGAGCAAATATTTTTTTTGTTTTGGGTAACATCCAAAAAGGCTTCGTCTATTGATAAAGGCTCGACCAAGTCGGTATATTCGTAAAATATTTCCATTATCCGATTCGATACTTCTTTATATTTTACCATATCAACTTTTACAAATATCAAATCGGGACATCGCTGCAAAGCTATTTTCGAAGACAAAGCCGACTTTACTCCAAA
>JAKSCO010000097.1 GCA_022360575.1 Bacteroidales bacterium
ATAGGAAGTTGATTAGGTAATTTATTAAATAATAAATATGCATTTTTGTAATCGCCTTCTAAATATTTTTGTTGAGCATAAGTTAAGCTACTTGTATGAACAATATAATTATCTATTTTATGAAAAGGTTTGTAATATTTAGAATACAAACGATCTTCGAGCGACCCCGTATTAACAAATTTTAAGCACAAACCAACACTTAATAAAACAACAATAGAAGCGGCTGCAATCCATTTACTATACTTAGGTATATGCAAACCGAACAACTTACTCCTCGATTTCGAAGAAGAAATTTCGGTAAGAGTTTCTTTTAATATTAAACACTCAATAGCTTCGTCTATTTCTTTATGCAACATTGCGTCTTTCTGCATAGTTTTATTTTCAACAATTTCTTCGTCAATATTCGTATTAAAAAAAGACTGTAACTCACAATCAACATAAGCCTGGACTTTTAATCTTTCTTTTTCTTCTTTATAAATAGCTATTAATTTCGGATCGTTTTCAATTACATTAGCAACAGATAACATTTGATCGCCTGGAAGTATTCCTAAAAGAAAATCTTGAATAGTGCTTCGTTTAATATCTGTAATCATATCATAAATAGATTTTATAATAAAAAGGAACTAAATGTAATAAAAATATTCAAAGCAAAACAGTATTTCTATAAAATAAAAATACACCAATCTTGTTAAATTATTATTAATTAGGATTTTCTCTACTATTATTTAACCGTATTATAAAAAATAATTATTCCGAACAGAATACACTTATCGTCGCATTAACTAACAAAATTATTAAACACAAACAACAAGCTTGTTTCATAAAAAAGAAAATTAATACTTGTAGCTTTAAGATACGAACAAAAAATAAAAATATACAGGACTTGCATCCACAACCTGTGGACACTAATAAAAAAAGGCATCCTTTACAGAAAAAAGATACAAATACGATCAATGAATATGGTACAAACGAATGAAATATATTTTGAAATCAGTTTAAAATACTTAATTTAGGCAATCAATAAAACTTAAAGTATTAGAATGTCATTTCCTTTTTACAAACAACTCGACGCAATGGACTGTGGACCTTCGTGTTTACGAATGATTGCGAAATATTATGGTAAAAATTTCAACTTACAAACTCTTCGCGACAAAAGCTACATTACTCGCGAAGGAGTCTCGATGCTAGGCATAAGCGATGCTGCCGAATCAATTGGATTTAAAAGTATGGGGGTGCGTATTAATTTCGAACAACTACAAAACGAAGCTCCATTACCCTGTGTAGCCCACTGGAATCAAAATCACTTTGTTGTTGTCTATAAAATAACAGCAAAACCGAATGGAGAAACCTTTGTTCATGTATCCGATCCTGCTCGAGGTTTAATAAAATTTCCGAAAGAAGAGTTTATCAATTCTTGGGCAAGAACAAAAGTAAGCGGCGAAAACAAGGGCTTGTGTCTATTGCTTGAAACAACCCCCGATTTTTATCATTCTGAAGACGAAAAAATTAATAAATCTGGATTTAAATTCTTATTCTCTTATCTACGTCCTTTTAAAAAACTGATCGTACAATTATTCTTAGGTCTGATTCTGGGTAGTTTATTACAACTAATATTTCCGTTTTTAACACAAAGTATTGTCGACAAAGGTATAAATACACAAGATTTAAATTTTGTTACCCTCATTGTCATCGCTCAATTAGTGCTTATCTTTTCGCGTACATTAGTTGATTTTGTTCGTAGCTGGATTTTATTGCATCTCGGAACCCGTATTAATATCTCATTAATATCCGATTTCTTAATAAAACTAATGAGATTACCGGTTTCGTTTTTCGACACTAAAATGATTGGAGATTTGATACAACGAATAGGAGATCACCGACGAATCGAAAGCTTTTTAACATCATCAACATTAAATATTCTGTTTTCGCTTTTTACATTAATCATTTTTGGAGCTGTTCTTTTAATGTATAATGTTAATATATTTCTCATTTTCATAGCAGGAAGCTCACTATATGTACTTTGGGTTTTGATATTTATGCGCAAACGAAGAGATATTGACAATCGCTTATTTGCACAAATGTCGGATAATCAGAGTAATATTATCCAGCTAATAACTGGAATGCAAGAAATTAAGTTAAACAATTGCGAAAAACAAAAACGTTGGGAATGGGAAAACATACAAGTTAAGTTATTTAAGGTAAATATGTCGAGTTTATCATTGAGCCAATATCAACAAGCAGGAGGGGTTTTTATAAACGAAATTAAAAATATTATAATAACCTATGTTGTTGCCAGATCAGTAATCAACGGAGAAATGACATTAGGTATGATGTTGGCAGTACAATATATGATAGGACAATTAAACAGTCCGATCAATCAAATGATAAGCTTTTTTCAATCAACTCAAGATGCAAAAATAAGTTTAGAACGTTTAGGCGAAATACATCAAAAAGATGATGAAGAATCGGATCAAGAACCTAAAATTGACATCTTACCCGAAAGACGTAATTTAAACTTCGAAAAGGTATCTTTCCAATACGAAGGACCTCATTCTCCTTTTGTTTTAAGCGATGTTGATTTAGATATCCCCGAGAAAAAGATTACTGCAATTGTGGGTACCAGCGGAAGTGGTAAAACAACTATGGTTAAATTATTATTAGGATTCTACAATCCTGTTAAAGGAAAAATAAAACTCGGCGATTTGTATTTAAATAATATAAGCAATCGCATGTGGCGAAATAAATGCGGTGTTGTTATGCAAGATGGATTTATTTTTTCTGATTCGATAGCAAACAATATAGCTGTTTCCGACGAATATCCCGATAGAGCTAAATTGTTGAATGCAGTAAAGGTTGCAAACATTCAGGAATTTGTCGAATCGCTCCCTTTGGGATACAACACTAAAATAGGACAAAACGGTGTAGGTCTTAGTCAAGGACAAAAACAACGAATATTAATAGCTCGGGCTGTTTATAAAAACCCAGAGTTTATATTTCTCGACGAAGCTACAAATGCTCTGGATGCTAACAACGAACGGATTATTATGCAAAACTTAGATAATTTCTTTGTAGGACGTACTGTAGTTGTGGTGGCTCATCGATTAAGCACTGTTAAAAATGCCGATCAAATTGTGGTTTTAGAGAAAGGAAAAATTGTAGAAAAAGGAACTCACAACGAATTAACAAAAAACAAAGGAGCCTATTATCAATTAGTAAAAAATCAATTAGAATTAGGAAATTAAGATGAGCGAAAAAGAAAACTTAAACATAGACGAGATAGAACGAATAGAACTCCGATCGAACGAAGTACAAGAAATATTATCGCGCCCACCTAAATGGATTATTCGCTGGGGGATTTCTGTTATATTTATTATTATTGCTATAGTAATTACCGGTAGTAATTTCTTTAAATATCCAGATATCGTTACAGCTAAAATTGTTTTAACAACAGAAAATCCTCCGGCCAAAGTATTATCTAAAATATCAGGTAAAATACAAAACTTATTTGTGACGAATAAACAATACGTAAAGAAAAACGATATTGTTGGAGTTATAGAAAATCCAGCAAACTTTCAAGATATTAAAGCTGTGTTCGAGAACCTCGACTATTTCAAAAAAGAATATAAAACATCGGATATCAGTAAACTTTTAGATAAAAACTATAATTTAGGAAGTGTACAAACACTTTATTCCAGTCTGGCAAAACATATAAAAGAATACAATCGTTTTTTAAGACTCGATTATCACAATAAAAAAATAACCCAGCATAAAAAAGAACTACAGAAATACAGTTTATACCTACAAAATTTAAAAACACAAGAAGAATTAATGAACGAAGAGTGCAAACTAACACACAATCAATTTTGTCGTGATTCTAGCTTGCATTCCCAAGAACTACTATCAGATGCTGACTTTGAAAGGTCAAAATCTCAATTAATATCGAAAAAATATAGCTGCGAACAAGTAAAAACTTCAATAAACAACATCGAGTTACAAATAGAAAATCTAAACCAAAACATACTTGATCTTAAATTGCAATACGAAAAGCAACTATCTGATAAAATTTTATTCATAAACGAGAATATCGAAAATCTTCGTTCGACAATTGATGCTTGGATGTATAAGTATGTACTTATAGCTCCTACTTCGGGTAAAATAACATTTAATCAATACTGGAACGAAAATCAAACAGTTAGTAGCGGAGCAACAGTAATGACAGTAATCCCCGAAAACGAAGGAGAAATAATAGGCAAGGTTCAACTCGATTTTCGTGGAGCAGGTAAAGTTCGCGAAGGTCAATTAGCAAATATTCAATTTTCCAATTATCCGAAAAATGAGTTTGGAATGGTTCAAGGCGAAATCTTTTCGATATCGATGGCTCCAGAAAATGATTTTTATACTGTAGAAATAAAGCTAAAAAACGGATTAAAAACTTTTTATGGAATAGACCTTGATTTTAAGCAAGAAATGCAGGGAACTGCTGAAATAATAACCGACGACTTAAGTTTACTGCATCGAATTTTAGGACCATTAAGATTTAGAATCAAGAAAAATACTAAGTTTGGAGATTTAAATTAATAACAATGCTAAAAGCTCCATACGGAATTTATGATTTTCATATAAAATCATACCATACTGATTGTAATGGAAAATTAACTCTTGCTACAATATTTCAATTCTTACAAGAATGCGCATGGGACAATGCCCGCAAAAATGGTTTTGGATTCGAAGATTTAAAACAAAAAAATGCACTTTGGGTTTTGTCTAAAATTTTAATTCGAATTGATAAGTATCCTAAATGGAAAGATCAAATACAGATTAAAACATGGGCTAAAGGAACTGAGGGCTTATTTGCCATCCGTGATTTTAAGATTTTTAAAAACAACTCTGCTATTGCTAACATAACCAGCTATTGGCTTATTATCGATTCATCAACTCATCGTCCTCAACGCTTAAATGGGTTTAACTTTATTCATGAAAATTATCTAGCCGAACATGCTATCGAAAAAAGATTAGGAAAAGTTATTATCGACCAAGAAACTGCAATTACTGATACCCGAAAAGTTTATTATAGCGATTTAGATATAAACAAACATGTAAATAATGCAACATACATTCGATGGATTACAGATTCGTATTATTCAGTCCACACAAGCAACATTCGTGAATTTGAAATTAATTTTATCCACGAATTAAATTTAAACGATGAATTTGTAATAGAGAAAGCAGGGATAAAAAACGAACAATATTTCATGTTGTGGGATAAAAATCAGAAAGATATTTGCAAAGTTCGATTAGCGACATAATTTTTTATCCCGAACCATTTTATTTATTTTCTGAAAACTTTTTTTGTAACCCATTTAAGAAATTTCGAAGAAATTGATCTTTACAAGGTCTATATTGACTTTGTTTTGGATTTCTGAAAAAAGAACTTAATTCTGTTTTTCCTATTCTAAGATCAACTAATTTAAAGACCTCCAAGATATCTTCATCTCGATATTTTAAAGCAATTTTTAGTTTCTTAAAAACAATATTGTTATTAAGCTTTCTTTCGGGTTCGGGTTGTTCTCCTTCTTTTTTCCCTCGTTTCGAATTAATAAAACCGTTTAAAAACAAAGCCAACTGATAATCGAGAATTTTCTGAAATTCGGGTTTGTCATCCTTTTTTAACCAATTGCTTATTTGAGCTCTTGTAACTTCATAATCGGCCAAAGCAAAAATAGATATCATTTCCTCGTCGTTATATTTAAATATGTATCGAATTCTCCTAAAAACATCATTATTATCCATAACTCGCTTTTATTATATATTGGTTTTGTTAATTATTTTAATTAGTAAATATAATTAAACCGGGATTTCCCGGTTTAGCTATTCTTTTAAAATGGTAAATCATCAGCTCCATCATCAGGAGGCATATTGTCCATACTTGGAGGAGGAGGCATATCTCCCGGATAATTGCTTGCTCCCAAATCTTGTACTTTTTCAACTCTCCATGCATCAAGATTAGTAAAATAACTTACTTTGCCATCTTTTTCCCATTTATTACCTCTGATATTAAAACTCACCTTTATATCGTCGTTTACCTCAACACTCTCCACTAAATTACATCTATCCTGTGTTAGTTGAAACTTAATATGATCTGTAAATTCCATCCCTCCGTTTGATTCTGTTTTTTCAATTACGAATTCGCGTTTTTTAAACCGTTCGCTAACCTGAATAGTATTGTATTTTTCTATTAATCTTCCTGAAATTTCAAAACTCATAACTCTTATTCTTCAGTTATAATAATTTTTTCTATTTTATCCCCTTGTCGTATATCGTCGATTACCTCTAAACCTTCGTATACTTTACCAAACACTGTATGATTTCTATCTAAATGAGCTGTATTTTCGCGGCTATGGCAAATAAAAAATTGCGAACCCCCAGTATCTCTACCCGCATGAGCCATAGACAAAACACCTCTGTCGTGATGCTGATTATCACCATCAAGCTCACATTTAATTGAGTAACCAGGACCTCCCATTCCGGTACCATCAGGACATCCTCCTTGGATTACAAAATTCGGTATTACACGATGAAAAGTTAATCCATCATAAAATCCATCTTTCGATAATTTTACAAAATTATCAACAGTACCTGGAGCATCTTTTTCGAAGAACTCTACTTTCATAGTACCTTTTTCTGTTATAATATCTGCTTTTTTCATGATATAATTTTATTGTTTTATTTCTCGAATTAATTATAAGCTTTCCCGACAAAAATATAGTTCTTAGTTAAATAAAAATAGGGCAGATATAATACTACACCTGCCCTATTTTATATATTAAGTATTAATTTCCTTTCATTTCGGGAGCTGGCTTTACTTCAAGTAATTCAACCTCGAATATTAAAGTCATATTAGGTTCTATTTTTCCTCCTGGACGAACATTTTCGCCATAAGCTAAATCAGTAGGAATATAAAACTTAAATTTAGCACCTTCTTTCATTAATTGAAGACCTTCTGTCCATCCTTTAATTACTCTATTTAAAGGAAATTCTGTTGGTTCTCCTCTTTCAACCGAACTATCAAATACTGTTCCGTCAAGCAATGTTCCGTGATAATGACATTTTACAACATCTGTAGCTTTAGGAGATTTTCCTTTACCTTCTTTTAATATTTCGTATTGTAATCCTGATTCAGTAGTGATTACTCCTTCTTTATTCTTATTTTCTTCTAAAAATTTCTTTCCAGCTTCTAAGTTCTCTACTTTTTTAATTTCCATCTTTTTCATTTGCTCTTCTCTTAATCTCATGAAATAACTTCGTAAAATCTTCTGAACATCTGCTTCTGAAATTTTTATTTCTTCACCATTAAAATTATCAACCATTGCAGCTTTTAATATATCTGGGTTAATTTCCCCGCAACCATTTCTTTTTAATGAGTTCGACACATCGATACCAATTGCATAAGCAACAGAATCATCTTGCGTAGTAAGTTCTACTTTAGTGCTCCCCATTTTCGAACATGAAGAAAAAATAGCCAATACTGCAACAATTAATAATAAGTTCTTAATTTTCATAGTAATTTATTTTTATATTTAATAATTATCATTCAGCTCTAAAATGCAAATTTGCTTAATTTATTTAAATTAGGCAATACGAATGTACTTTTAAAAATCTATTTTTAGATATTTTTTTTCTCAGCTCTGATTATGTGTCTTTTTCCTACAGGACCTTTTAATCGTTTTACGACAAAACCAGCTTTTCGTAAATTGTCTTTAACAATTCCTTTACTACTGTATGTTATTAATATACCATTATCATTTAAAGCATTGTATAGTTTCTTAAAATTAGGGAAACTCCAAAGTTCAGGTTGAGTATCTGGCGAAAAAGCATCAAAAAAGATTATATCAACCTTTTCTTTTAGTTCATATTGATTAAAATCGTCTAATATTTTAATTAATTTAAACCCATTATTTATAATCACTTGCTCGTTCCATGCGCTAGAGTGCATCTTCATAAATTCGGATAAATATTCAGGAGCAATAATATCGGCATAATTTAACTGTTTTGATGTATCAATATCTACCGGATATTTTTCTAAGCTTATATAAGTTATTGACAAATCATTCTTTAGCGATTCAATAAATGTTAAAAAAGCATTTAATCCTGTACCAAAACCAACCTCGAAAATTGTAGCCTTTTTTAAGCTCGAATAAAGCAATGCTTCTTTTATAAAAATATGCATCGATTCGTTTATTGCTCCGTGAGTTGAATGATAATGTTCATCGAATTGTTCGGAGTAAAGAGTATTAGATTTATCTGAAGTTGGAATTACTTTTATCACAATGTTCGAATTTAATAAAATTCAATGATACGAATTATTTCTTTTTCAATGAATTAAAAAAATAATGTTTTAGATTATTTGATTTCATTATTATATTGTTTAATAATTGTTTATACTTGTGGTATTCTACAAACGCATTGAACTATTATTAGAATCAATTGTTTAATCTTTAAATTCGAAATATTAATATATTATGGCAAGTTATTCTATTAAAGAATTAGAAAGGCTTTCAGGTATAAAGGCACATACCATAAGGATTTGGGAAAAGAGATACGCGATATTAAAACCAAATCGAACAGATACAAACATCCGTTATTACGGAGATACAGAACTTAAACGTTTACTAAATATTGTGATATTAAATAATTTTGGAATTAAAATTTCTAAAATATCAAAACTATCGGATGAAGAAATGAATGATAAGGTTCGTGAGCTTTCAGCAGAATCTTCATCTCCAGGGAATAGTATCGAAAATTTAATTATTGCAATGGTCGAAATGAACGAATTTAAGTTCGATAAAATACTTTCTCGTTATATCATGTACGAAGGATTCGAAAATGCTGTTGTTAATGTAATGTTTCCGTTTTTCGAACAAATAGGAATTCTTTGGCAAACAGGAAAGATAAATCCGGTACACGAACATTTTGTTTCGAATTTGTTTCGACAGAAATTAATTGTTGCTATAGATAATTTAACTGTAACCGACAGTAAGAATGTCGAAAAAGTGGTTCTGTTTTTACCCGAAGGTGAGTATCACGAACTAGCTCTACTTTTTTATAGCTATTTAATGAAAAAAGCCGGTCGTTTAATATATTATTTAGGCTGTTCTGTTCCTTTTAGCGATTTAGAACAAGTGGTTGAAATGACCGAACCTGATTACATGTTTTTATCCACTACATCTTCGTTAAACACAAATATTAAAAGTTATATAAATAAAATAGCTAAGAAATTTCCTAATCAGATAATTGGAGTTACTGGTTTGCAAGTACAAAACAAAGACATAAAAGCCCCTCAAAACGTGATTAAGGTATCGTCTCCTGCTGATATGAGTAAGTTTTTAAAATCTTAATTTATTTAAAATATTCTTAAAAAAGCTCTATTCTTATAGAGCTTTTTTTGTTTATGCTTACCATCTAAAAGGTTACTTCAAAAAACTTTTTTTTTAATTTAGAAAGAAAAAGTATATAGGTATCCTAATACCTAAAAAACACTAGGCTTTACCCCGAAATTATTATTTAGAATTGGTCGTATTTTAATATCGCCTTGAGGTTAAGTACTTGCATTCTACTAGTTTAGTGTTGTATATTTGTTATGGATTGATAATAAAATATACAACTATGACAGCAATAGATTTTAATCATCAATTAATAAGTTTGGAATCTAAACTTTCCAGATTTGCTCTGAGTTTGACTTCAAATAAAGAAGCAGCTCAGGACTTATTACAAGAAACCTACTTTAAGGCTTTATCTCATAAAGATAAATTTGTGGGATATTCAAACTTAAAAGCTTGGGCGTTTACTATAATGAAAAATACATTCATTAATAATTACCGTAAACAGCAAAAAGAAAATACGCATAACGACACAACAAAAAATATGTATTTTCTGAATATGTCTAAAGACATTTTCTCGATTACTCCTGACACTGAATTTACTACGAAAGAAATACTCAAACAAATTGACAGTTTACAAGATGAATTTAAACAACCTTTTAAAATGTTCTTGGCTGGGTATAAATACAAAGAAATTTCAGAAGAACTTGGAGTTAAAATAGGTACGGTAAAAAGTAGAATATTTTTTACCAGAAAAAAATTGATGAAAAGCTTAAAAGACTTCCAGTAGTTTGTTTTAATATATGATGTTAATTTTAAGGTGTCTATATGGACACCTTTTTTTGCTAAAAACAACACTCTAAGCTAAAATAATAATTCGTCGATACCTTGCCTAAGAATATTTATCTCGTCTGAAGTGCAATCGACAACTGTCGATGCTTGATTGTTGCCGTATCCTCCGTCGATAACATGATCGACCTGATTTTCGTATTTTTCATAAATCAACTCCGGATCGGTCATATACTCTAATATTTCATCGTCGTCGTGTAGCGATGTAGTCATAAAAGGATGCCCTAATCGATTTACCAGTTCTATTGCAATATTGTTATCGGGAATACGAACCCCTACTGTTTTCTTTTTAGATTTATAAAAACGCGGAACATTATTATTGGCATTAAGAATAAATGTAAACGGACCAGGAAGATTTCGCTTTAACAATTTAAATATAGGATTGCTAATATGTAAAGTAAATTGCGATATTTGGCTTAATTCGCTACAAACTAACGAGAAATTTTCTTTCAAAGCATTTTTTCCCTTTATACGAACAATTTTATCGAAAGCTTTCGGACTGTTAATATCCCATGCTAAACCATATACTGTATCGGTAGGATAAATTATTAATCCATTATTTTGCAGTGCTTTTACGGCCTGAGATATCTCTCGGGGGTTTGGATTATCAGGGTGGATTTTAAGTAACATAATTTTTTTCTTAAAATAGTCAACTGCAAATGTAGTGTATTGCTTTAACAAAGCAGAGCTTATAATAAGATAAAATAAAAAAAGCTACTCGAAAGCAGCTTTTTATATAGATGTTATTTTTTATCCATTTGCTTTTTTATAGTCGGCTAAGAATTTTTCTAAACCTATGTCGGTTAAAGGATGTTTTAATAATCCTAAAATTGCATCAAGCGGGCATGTAGCAACATCAGCTCCAGCCTCTAAACATTGTACAATATGCATTGTGTGACGTATTGATGCAGCCAATACTTCGGTTTCAAATCCGTAGTAGTTATACATTTCAACAATTTGAGCTATCAATTCAACTCCATCAGTCGAGATATCGTCTAAACGTCCGATAAATGGAGATACATAAGTAGCTCCAGCTTTAGCTGCAAGTAATGCCTGACCTACTGAAAATACTAATGTACAATTTGTCTTAATTCCTTTGCTCGATAAATATTTTATTGCTTTAATACCATCTTTTATCATTGGAACTTTTACAACAATCTGAGGATGTAATGCTGCTAACATTTCTCCTTCCTTAATCATCGCTTCGTATTCGGTTGAGATAACCTCGGCACTTACATCACCATCAACAATTTCGCAAATATTTTTGTAATGATTTATAATATTTGCTTCTCCACTAATCCCTTCTTTGGCCATCAACGATGGGTTTGTTGTTACTCCATCAAGAACCCCTAAATCTTGTGCTTCCTTTATTTGATCAAGGTTTGCTGTATCGATAAAAAACTTCATGTTATTATATTTATAGATTAATATTCTAAATTTGGTGCGAAAATACGGTAAATTTTTCGACTTATAAAATCTGAAATAAACTCACAATTCGAATCCTTTTAATTTAACAGATAATATCTATTATATGTTTTGTCGTATTTGTTTTTTTATGATTTAATACGACCTAATATTTTTTATACGAACAATATATTTTTCTTATAAGCAAATATTTAAACCCGAAATACATTTTCTTTTTGTCAGCAAGTTTACGTAAAGTACGGAAGGCACTTTCTCGCCATCGGCAAGCTTCTGTATTAGTACGGAAGGCACTTTCTCGTCGTCGGCAAGCTTCTGTACTAGTACGGAGGGTTGTTTCTTCTCTGCGGCAAGCTTCTGTACTAGTACGGAAGGCTGTTTCTTCTCTGCGGCAAGCTTCTGTACTAGTACAGAAGGCTGTTTCAACTCTGCGACAAGCCTCCGTACCTTATAAAACCTGGTTATTCGGCAAATTTATAGCTTCGTCGAAAAACATCAATTCATACTCTGTTGATATTTTAAAGCTTTCGACCATTTGTTGTTTATTTTCAGGATATCTTTGTGCTAAAGCCTCAACTATCTCAATAAATTTAAGTGTGTAAGCCTCGTACTCATCTCCTTTATAGGTATCAATCCATTTTTGGTATACATTATCGGGCACCGCTTTACTTACAATATAATTACCTATTTGATTATATATCCAAAAGCAAGGCAACAATGCCGATGCTGCCACCGAATATGACATATCCGAAGCATGTTTAGTTAAAAAATCGGTATACAATTTTATTACAGGCGACTTTTTATCGGGAGTTTTAATCTTAAAATGAGTAAGAAAATCATTGTGTAATTCTCGTTCTATTTCGATTGCATCGTTTGCCATTGCACAAAAAAAGTCTTGCTCGTTTTTATCAAGTGCTCTTTTCGATAAAGTTTCTAATGCAAACGCATCATCTTTTATATATAAAATATCTTGCGATAGATAATGTGAAAAACACGAGTATGGAAGCGTTCCGTTTGCCAACTGAATAACAAATGGATGGTTTTTCATTTTATTATAAATGTCATTAACCGAATCCCATAACAATTGAGTAAATATACCTTTAGCGTTCATCTGTTTTATATTATTTCTATTATAAAATCGTCTCCTTTATTGTAAAACACATCTCAAGACACATGTCTTGATACTAATATCATATTACTAAACATCTAAATACTAATCCCAGTATTGATAAAAATGATTTACTGGACCATGTCCTTTACCTGTCGAAAAATCGGCACCACAAACAATTGCTTTATTAATATATTTTTTTGCATTTCGGGCAGCCTCGTTTAAATCGAATCCGCGAGCTAAAAATGCAGCAAAAGCCGATGATAATGTACATCCTGTTCCGTGAGTATTTTTCGAACTTGAGCGTTTCGATTTCAACTCGATAATCTCATCCGTTTCGGCATTATAGAAAATATCTATTAGTTCGCCGTCTGATAAATGTCCGGCTTTTAACAATACCGACACTTTTCCATCGAGCGAAAGCTCTTTAGCCAAATCGGGTAATTGATTCTGATTGGTAATTTTTTTGTCGAGTAAAATCTCTGCTTCGGGAATATTAGGTGTAATAACTCGCGCCAAAGGAATTAATACTTTTTTTAATGAGCTTATAGCTTCGGATTGCAAAAGGGTATTTCCGGATGTTGATACCATTACTGGATCAAGAACAATATTAGAAATATTAAACTCTTTTAAAGCCTCGCATACCGACACTATTGTTTCTGAGTTATGTAACATTCCTATTTTTACACTATCGGTACCTATATCTTCGAGTACAGCTTTAATCTGATTGCTGATTGTTGATATCGGAATAGGATGAATATCGGTAACACCCACTGTATTTTGTGCTGTAATAGCTGTAATAGCCGATGTAGCAAAACAACCACAAGCAGATATTGCTTTTATATCGGCTTGTATTCCGGCTCCTCCGCCCGAATCGCTTCCGGCAATTGTTAATACTCTTTTATATTTTCTCATCTGTATATATTTTTCTTTTATTGTTATTTTATTTGTTTTCAATATCTAATCAATATAGTTTTTACAAAAACCATATTAAGCTACGAAAAATGATCGAATCCCATTTTCGAAATAGCAAGTTTCTGCTTGTTCTTAAACCACGATATTTCGGATCGACCTTCGTTTATTTCGCCAATAAGATATAAAGGTTTGTTAAATTCTTTTTCGAAATCGGCGTTTAACTTGTCGAAACCCTCAGCATCAACAGTAAAAAGCAATTTATAATCTTCGCCACCACTAGCAGCTATTTCCTGAGCATTCCAATTTTCTTTTTTAGCAATACTGTTTAATTCGTTGCTTATAGGCAATTTATCGAGATGTATATCTGCCGATTTCTGCGAAGCTTTTAATATGTGTTTTAAATCCGACGAAATACCATCAGATATATCCATCATAGCATGCACCTGTTTGTGTTTTGCCAGCCACATTCCTTCTAATATATTAGGCTCGGGCAAATGATGCTGCTTTATTAATTTTTTATGTACACTGGTTTGCTCTATTTTGTTAAGTAAAATATTGAGCCCTGCAGCCGAATCGCCCAAGTTATCGGTAACACACACTAGGTCGCCACTACAAGCCATCGATCGCAAATGAGTATTCTCTTTTTCGGATATACCAATAACAGCAACATTTATAACTATTTTATCGGGCGATTTTGTTGTATCGCCTCCCATTAATGGCACATTGTATTTTTGCGACAATTTGTGATATCCCTCCATAAACCGATCAAGATAATCGATATCAGTGCTTGTCGGAATACCTATTGATAAAAAAGAATACAAAGGTTTTGCTCCCATTGCAGCTATATCGCTTAAATTTACGGCCAGCGATTTGTAGCCCAACTCAAAGGGTGATATTTCGGTTTTCAGAAAATGAATATCTTCAATCAATAAATCGGTTGTTATTACATGATTTTGGGTTTCGTTAATCGAAACAACAGCACAATCGTCGCCAATACCCATATCCGAATCTTTAATCATTTGATCAAATTTTGATTCGAACCGATTAATAAATGCAAACTCACCAATATCCTTAATCTGTTTATATTTTTCGTTAATTGACATTTTATTATGATTCACACTTTTTCTGCATAAGAGAATAAAGCTTTGTTAGTCGTATTTATTATTTCCCCCTATAGGGGATAAAAATTTTATCGTTATTTATTTTTGTCAACAATCGATTTTAAATCGCAAGCTGCTTGTCGAGGATCTTTTTGCGAAACAATTGCCGAAACAACGGCAATTCCATCGGCTCCAGCCTTAATAATATCGGCTGTATTTTGAGTATTTATTCCGCCAATAGCAACTGTTTTATGTTTTGTAAACGAGGCTATTTGTTGTATTCCTTCCAGCTCTAAAGGAGTATTTATATCGTGTTTTGTTTGTGTCGAAAACACAGGCGAAAGACCTATATAATCAACATCTAAATTATTTGCACTACGAGCTTGTTCTACAGTTTCGACCGATAAACCTATTATTTTATTCTTACCCAATATTTCGCGTGCAATATGATATGGTATATCGCTTTGCCCAATATGTAAACCTTCGGCATCAACAGCCAAAGCAATATCTAGGCGATCGTTTATAATTAAAGGAATATTTAAAGGTTTGAGTGTTTGTTTTAGCTCTATGGCTAAATTATAAAATTCGCGAGTAGAAATATTTTTCTCGCGCAATTGCACCATTGTAACTCCGCCTTTTATAGCTTGTTCGACAATATATTGGTGCGACCGACCAAGAGATAATTCTCGGTCGGTTACAAGATATAAACTTACATCACAATTATTCATAGCTTAATTTTAATCGCGAGTTGATATCATCGGCACTAATGTTATACAGCTGATTTAAGAAATTTACCTGCATCGATCCGGGACCTTTGGATTCGCGAGCAGCTATTTCGCCACAAATACCCATTACAGCCATTGCCGCGCTTGTTGCTTCGAGCATATTGCCTTCGACTCCGGCAAAAGCTCCTATTACAGCAGTTGCTGTACATCCCATACCTGTAACTTTTGTCATTATTGGCGATCCATTTTTAATACAAACAACATCTTTTCCGTTTGTTATAAAATCTGTTTCGCCACTAATAACAACAACAGCACCTGTTTCGTTAGCCAGTTTTTTTGCCGAATCTAAAGCCGAATCGGCCGACTGAGTACTATCAACTCCTTTTGTTTTTATATTGGCATTGCTTAAAGCCATTATTTCAGAAGCATTACCTCTGATAACCGAAGGTTTGCTGTGAGTAATAATTTGAGTAGCAACAGTAGTACGATAAGCTGTAGCACCAACACCTACAGGATCGAAAATAACAGGAGTGCCTTTTTCATTTGCCTTTTTTCCTGCTGTAATCATTGCTTCAACCCAATTTTTGCTTAAAGTACCCATATTAATAACTAAAGCCGAAGCTATAGTTACCATATCTTCGACCTCCTCAATAGCATGAGCCATAACCGGAGATGCTCCTAAAGAAAGTAAAGCATTTGCTGTATTGTTCATTACTACATAATTGGTAATATTATGTACAAGAGGCGAATTTGTACGTACTTTTTCTAAAGCCGAAATAATATTTTCTTTCATCGTTATATTGATTTATTTCTATTTGTTCTGCAATTGGTACTTTTTTACTCCTCGCTCCCACTCATCCCTTTGGTATAAAAAACCTAATTTATTTTTTTACAGCACAAATTGCAACATAATCGCCACAATCGTAACCTTCTATTGGTTGTTCCTCAACATCGTTCGAGTAAAGAGGGTGTTTGGTTAAGGTTTGAGCAAACTCAAGATTTGCAAATCCTGTTTCGTTTAGCAAATCTATTTTCTCTTGAGTAGTTCGCCAGTTAGCAACTTTAACAAACTCGATAGGATATGGATCTTTAGGATTAACACCTTTTAATAAAGAATGATCCCATGTATCAACAGCTTTTGCCAAGTTGTACATTATAGCATACGAACTTTCTTTAGGCACATCAATAACCACCACTTTCCCTCCGGGTTTTAAAGCTTTATTTGCTTTCTCGAAAACAGCTTTCAGATCATTAATATAACTAGGTGTTCCGTTAAATAATATTGTATCGTATTTTTCGATTCCAAAATCAGCATCTTCGGCAGTAGTAACCTCAACAGTCACTCCTCGTTTGCGAGCAATATCGGCCATTCCATCCGATGGTTCTATCCCATATTCAATATTTATTCCGAAATCCTTTTTTAAGATCGATTCGAATAAACCACTACCACAACCTACCGAAAAAATATCTCCAGCATCTTTCAAAAAATGAGCAACTAAATTTACTTCAGATCTTAATAAATTTGTGTTGTCAAAAAACCAAGCATCGTAATTGCTTGCATACTCGTCAAAACTTTTCTTCTTATCCATCACATAAAATAAAAAGCCATTTCGTCTATACGAAATGGCTTATGTTAAAACTAAATATTATTTTTTTACAAAAAACCATTTCCCTACGATGTGATTATACATATCAGGTTAAAGGGTTTACTCTCAGCCCAATTAAAATAATTAAGCACCCCTAATAGTTAGCGCAAATATAAAAAAATAACATTGAGTATTTAAGATTTACATCTTAATGTTGATAGTGAACTCAATTATTATTCTATAAAGCAGTATGCTTGTGTCTTTTTAAGCCTGCTGTTTTGTAGCAGCTAAAACAATCTCTCGAATATTTACATTCTGAGGTTGGTTAAAAGCAAACCAAATTGCATTGGCAATATCTTCAGGATTAAGAATTTTTCCCATCTCTTCTTTCCATGCCTGATATCCATCTTTTATTTCTTGCGATGTTGTATGCGACAACAATTCTGTTTCGACAGCTCCAGGAGCTATAGTTACCATTCGAACATTATTTGCAGCAGCTTCTTCGCGAGCATTCTCTGTTAATGCATGTACGCCAAATTTTGTTCCGCAATAAGCAGCATGATTACCAAATGTTTTTCGTCCGGCAATAGAGCTTATATTGATAATGGTACCTCCTTGTCGATCTTTCATTTTTGGTAATACGATTTGCATTCCGTTTAATAAACCTAAGATGTTTACATCGAACATACGTTTCCACTCTTCGGGATTTTGAGTTGCAATATCGCCTAACAACATCACACCTGCATTGTTAACAATAGCCTCTACATTACCAAACTTTTCTTCGGCTTCGGCAACTGCTGCTTTAAAATCGGCATAGTTTGTTACATCTACTTTTTTACAAATTGCATTAGGCAATTGCAAAGCTTCAATCTTATCAATTCTTCGAGCTAATAATAAAAGCGAATGTCCTTTTTCGGCAAATAATTTCGCTGTTGCTGCTCCTATCCCCGAACTAGCTCCGGTTATTACTATTAATCCTTTAGTTTCTTTCATAACTGTATGTATTAAAATTTATTATGACGTGTTTGTATTGATTTCTACTTATTTGCAAAATTATTCAATACATTTGTTCTATCAAAATACTATTTTTTTATGTTTATCATAAAAATAAGTTATAGATATTAAAGACATAGATAAGTCACATTTATAAATACAAAAAAGAACTTAAAATGGATGAAAGATTATTACGATTTTTTGTTGCTGTTTACGAAGAGAAAAATTTCTCGAAAGCTGCTGAGAAATGTTTTGTATCACAGCCTAATATCTCGAATGGAATAAAAACACTTGAAGATATTATACATAAACAATTGTTTAAACGACATAAACGAGGAGTAGAATTATTAGAAAATGCTCATTATTTGTATCCGATAGCCAAACGAATTTTAGGAGAACTAAATTCGATTCCCGAAATATTTAACGAGAATAGCCTAAAACAAAAAATTGTAATCGGAATTGCCGATAGCTTATCGATGCAATTTAAAAGTGAATTTTTTGCAAAGATATCATCATTAGTCGATAATGTACAACTTGATGTACGCCCAATGAATCGTGAGTGTGAAATAAATTTATTAGTTAGAGAATGGAAATTCGAAGATCACCTGTTTTTACCCATCTGGAAAGAAAATTATGTTTTGTGCGTTCCGAATAATAATCCTTTAGCAAAGAAAGACGAAATCGATATCGACGATTTAAGTAACGAACCTTTTATTCATTGTCCGCCTTGCGAAGCACATCAGCAAAGCTTATCTATACTTAATAATTCGGGTAAAAAATGGAATACTGTAGCTAATTGTAGCTCGAAAACCGAAGTTTTAAGCTTACTAATGGCTGGTTTAGGCATTACTTTTTTACCTGAATATTTTGTGAAAACCTGGGATGGTTTTAAAATCAAGAAATTTTCAGGTCCTAAAAGCTATCGAGAAATTGGTCTGTCGTATCATAAAGAAAGTCTTCAGAATCCTGCTGTAAAAAAAATAATCGAAAGTTTTACATCTAAAACGAAAGCGAAATAATAATACCAAATAAAAAAGATAATTCTTTATGTTCTTTTGTCTTGACAACCAAAAACTCAGGATGACCGGGATTATTCTCTTTGATAGAAAATATTAAAGGTTAATTTATTGGCAAATGAGCCGCAAAACCTTACGGCTCTACGATTCATATTATCTGTATGGGCTTAACTAAAATCATATTTGTTTGTTTATTTTTCGATTCGCAATCGAAATTATTCTTTACATTCTTTTTGTAAATGAATTTATAAATCACAAAGCCTTAAAATTACCGGCGAGAGGATAAACTGAAATCGGTATGAAATATTTAATAATTGTTAATTAGAATCAGACCCAAATAAGATTTTATGAGCCACACACATTATTGAAAAACTTATGTTGCAAATACGGAAATAGAATTATCAAAATTTGTCGATTTCAGATAATTTTGGTTCTTTGAGATGCAGGATTCAAGTAATAAATGCAACTTTTTTATTAAAAAATAATTCTCCCATCATAAAACTAGGATTTTCAAAAATATATCTTTTTAAGCAGAGCCTAGCTAATAATCAAATTAAAGTTATATGTTTCATTTTTAAATCTCTTAATATTTTTTGATTCTTGGTAATACTTGTTTACTACAATTATATCAAATTGTAGCAAGGATTTTAATGATAGTATAAAACATAGCTTTAAAATTTTATCTTTGCGAAAATTAATATTTTATGATTTCTGTTGACCAGCTAAGTATTGAATTCGGAGGAGTTCAACTGTTTAAAAATGTTTCTTTTGTAGTAAATCCTAAAGATCGAATAGGATTAGTAGGTAAAAATGGAGCCGGAAAATCAACTCTACTGAAAGTGTTTGTTGGAATTCAGCAAGCAACCAAGGGAGTTGTAACTATCCCATCGGATGTTAGTATAGGATACTTGCCTCAGAATATGGTGTGCAAAGATAGCCGAACGGTGTTTGATGAGGCTAAAGAAGCTTTCTCGGAAGTATTAAAACTTGACGAACATATAAAAGAGATTAATACTCAATTAGCAAACCGAACTGATTATGAATCTCCAGAATATTTAAAGTTGATAAACAAGCTTACCGAAGCTAGCGACAGGTATCAAATTTTAGGCGGAGGTTCGGTTGAGGCTGATATAGAACAAACCTTATTGGGTTTAGGTTTTAAAGCATCCGATTTTACTCGTCAAACCTCAGAGTTTAGTGGAGGTTGGCGAATGCGAATAGAGTTAGCTAAGATATTGTTACAACGTCCCGATGTTTTATTGTTAGATGAGCCTACAAATCACCTCGATATAGAAGCAATACAGTGGTTCGAAGATTTTTTAATTGATTATTCGGGAGCGGTAGTGCTTATTTCGCACGACAGAGCTTTCTTAGATAATATAACAAAGCGAACAGTTGAAATTTCGTTAGGTAAAATTTACGATTATAGTGTTTCGTATTCGAAATTTGAGGTGCTCCGAAAAGAACGTCGCGAGCAACAATTGGCAGCATATCGTAATCAACAGAAATTGATCGAAGAAACCGAAGATTTTATTGAGCGTTTTAGGTATAAAGCAACCAAGGCAGTTCAGGTACAGTCGCGAATTAAACAACTCGAAAAAATAGATCGTATTGAGGTTGACGAGGAAGATAATTCGGCTATGAATATAAAATTTCCGCCAGCACCTCGTTCGGGCGATTTAGTTATCCGAACAAAAGATATGACTAAAACATATGGAGAGTTAACAGTTTTTAAAGACATTGAACTGACTGTTGAACGTGGCGAAAAAATAGCTTTTGTGGGACGTAATGGTGAAGGGAAAAGTACTCTTTCGCGAATTATTGTTGGCGATTTAGACTATAGTGGCGAATTAAAAATAGGTCATAATGTTTCGGTTGGATACTTTGCTCAAAATCAAGATGAGATATTAAATGAAAATAAAACTGTTTTTGAAACAATTGATGATATTGCTGTTGGCGATATACGAACAAAAATAAGAGATATATTAGGCGCATTCTTATTTAGCGGCGAAGATATCGACAAAAAAGTAAAGGTATTATCAGGAGGCGAACGTTCGCGTTTGGCTATGGCTAAATTGTTACTTAAACCTTATAATTTACTTGTGCTCGACGAGCCTACAAACCATTTAGATTTACGCTCGAAAGATATACTTAAAAATGCTCTCAAAAATTTTGAAGGTACATTAGTTATTGTTTCTCACGATAGAGAATTTTTAGATGGACTAATTGATAAAGTATATGAGTTTAGAGATAAGAGAATTAAAGAGCACATCGGAGGTATTTACGATTTCTTGCGCAAGCGAAAAGTTGAAAGTTTAAAAGAGATAGAGCGTAAAGCAACACAAACAAAAGTTGTTAAAGAAAAAGAAGTATCAGAAAATAAACAAAGTTATATTGAGCGTAAAGAACATGATAAAAAGATTCGTAAAGCTCAAAATAATGTAGATAAATCGGAGCATAAAATCGAAAAAATAGAAGAAGAACTAGAACGGCTTAGTGAGATTTTATCGAACCCTGAAAAGATAGATGATACTAGTTTGTTTAAAAAGTACGATGAGTTAAAAAGCGAGCTTGAAACAGAAATGTTAAATTGGGAAAAATTAACTGAAATTGTAGAAGAACTAAAACAACAAAGAAATTAACTACCTTTAGGTGGTGTAATTTGTAAAAATATGTCGAAATATATACGAATAGTATTAGGTTTATTTATAGTAATAAGTTTTATTGGTTGCTTACCCGAAAAGAAAATGCCTATTCCTCGTAATCTCGAAATGATTTATAATCCAACAACATCATCTTTGTATCCCGAATATAGTTTTTATAATATCGACGATAGTACTTCAATTTTAGTTGGTCAAATAGCAAGCAACAAGTTGCTTTATAATAATGCTGCGTATAAAAACAAACTAACATCAAGAGTAAAAGTTATTTATAGTTTATATAATCTTGATAAAAAAAATAGGTTGGTTGATAGTTTGGCAACAAACTTTATCTTCGAAAAAGATATATCACAAGAATATCATTCGATAGAAATCCCGGTAAGAGCAAAGCTAGGTAAAGATTACATATTAGAAATTATTACCCGCGATTTAAATCGTAAAAACGAGAATTATACATTTTTAAAAATAGAACGTTCATCATCTACATTGCAAGATTTTTTATTACGCGATTCGGCAAGCTATAATTTAATAGTAAAACCTGAACTCAATTTTGTTAAAGAATTTACTGTAGAACATTATAAAAACAATTACGATTCGTTAAATGTGTTTTTTTTCAAAAAAAACAATGCAATTCCGGCTTTCCCCGAAAGCAATGATTCGATACAATATAACTATGTAAAAAGTGATTCGAGTTGGGTATGTTATCTCGATTCGATAAAATATGAGAGTTACACCCAAGAGGGTAATTATTATTTTACAAACAAAAGTGTGCCTAAAGGAGGTTTTGTTTTTAGTTATTTTGGACCTGATTTCCCGAATGTTAATACAGTAGATAAAATGATTAAACCTCTTGCTTATATCGGTTTTAATGATACAACTCTATGTCCAGATTCCATAGGTAGGCTAAAATTAGCAATAGATAGTTTTTGGTTGCAACGAGCCAGTAATGTCGACCGTGCACGAGATTTAATACAATTATTCTATAATCGTGTTATTATGGCCAATAAATACTTTACTTCTTTTGTAGAGGGGTGGCAAACCGATCGCGGAATGATATATATTACCTATGGTATTCCTGATTATGTTTTTAAATCGGATTTAGAAGAAAAATGGATTTACTCGCCAATAGATTTAGGTACAGGCATTAGCTTTACGTTTAAATATAAAAAGAATCCATTTAGTTTAAACCATTACGAATTAGATAGAAAAAAATTGAAAGACGCAGCATGGGATTCTGTTCTGCAAAAATGGGAGCTAGGCGAAATAATTTATTACCAGAAATAAATTTTGATCTACACAGCATCTATTTTTCTTATCTTCAAAGTACCGCAGCTTTAATTTTCAAAAACGCACCATCTATTAAACGTTATAATATAGGTAGTTGTATGGTTTTTTAAAAAATCATATAGATATGTTCTTTAAAAACCGAACGTTTGTTTTCAAACTACCGGTTGTTAGCATCTCAACTACCGGTAGTTCGTTTCGTAACTACCGGTAGTTTGAATCGTAACTACCTGATGAAAATTTACTAACTACCGGTAGTTAGTACGCCTATGTACTGCTGAAAGTTTTTTTTCATACGGAAGAAAATTTAGTAACATACTGATGAAAATGCAAGAATGTGCTGACAGAAGGTTAAATATGTCCTGACAAAAATTTATTTGCATTCGGAAATAAGTGAAAAGACAAATGTTTTTGAGAATTATTCTAATAAATAGATAATTTGTATTACTATACATATTTTTATTAAATACCATATATATAGCTTGTTGTATTTTTTAAAAACTCTACATGTAATCGAGGTGCGTAAAAATAAAATGCATACTAATGATTAAATCTCAAATGCGTTAATTGGTTTGAAATAAAAGAGTCTTGTGTTGACTTCGAAAGAACTTTATTAATGATAATAGGCTGTCTGACTTTAAAATAGGTTATATTATGATCATTTTGTATCTGGAGTTTATTTTTTTGAATTAACGTATTTTTACCTACCTTTGTATGACTTTTATGTTTTGAAAAATGTAACGCATTGGTTTGTCAATGTTTTAGTTTATTAATCAAAAAGGTGTTGTTGGGGGGCTTGGTTCTGTTGTTAAATTTTAGGTTAAAACTTGATTTATTGAAATTCACCTTTACGCAAAGTGTTGAGATTAAAACTGAGAGTATGTTGTTTTAAAATCTTTATGGTTTTATAATTTAAACGAATAATTTATTATCGCATAACCCTTTGTTATGATGAAATTGTGTAAAGAATTGATAAAAGCACTGGTTGTTTTCGCAACCTTTTTTTTTCTTAGTATATATGTAGCATATGCACAAAATGTGGTCTTCTTCGAAGATTTCGAAGATGCAGTGGGTGACTCCGAAAGTAATACAAATACTTTAAATGGATTGCCAGAATGGAATTATAAAAAAACAAATAGCGGGCGCTTAAGAACATCAGCAGGAGATGACTTTTATTATAGAGGAAGGAGAGCAATAACTTTAGATGCTGTGGGTATTCGTGCTTCAAAAAATTATTTAGAAGGGCATATAAACTTAGGTAAATACAAAAAATCACCTAATTTGTTTCTGTCTTTTGCTTTTATGCATCATGGCGATGAAAGTCATTCTAATGATAGAGTTTGGGTAAAAAGTGCTGCAGCTACTAATTGGGTTGAGGTATATAACTTAGATGCAAACAAAGGAGCAGCCGGAGTTTGGAATGAGGTTAAAGAGATTAATATTAGTAATGTGCTTGCAGGGCAGCCCAAGAGCAGTTATGTCGATATAAGGTTTGGACAAGAGGATAATGCTCGGGCTGTATCAAAAACAAGATTCGATGGTTTTTCTTTTGATGATATAGGTATTACTGAATCTCCTGCTAGTTATAGCAATTTAGTTTATTGGTTAAGAGCCGATGCTGGGGTTTTTGAAGTAAATTCAATAACAAAATGGGACGATCAAACAAGTAATGATAACGATGCCTTTGCTAAGATTCAAGGCCCCGATTTAGTTACTTCTGTTGATATGAATAACCAGAAAGCATTACTTTGGAATGGTGCACGAGGTCTTAATATAAAAGATAACGACAGAATAAATACCGGGTTTGCTTATCAAGGAGACAAGCGTAGTATGTTTATTGCCTTTAAAACAGGAGATGATATAAATACGAATCAATATATCTACGAGCAGGGAGGAAAAACAAACGGACTGGTAGTTTATATAAAAAACGATACTCTTTATGTAAATATTTATAATGATTATGCTGTAAATCGGATTGTTGCAAAAAAAACAGTAACAGCAAATACAGCTTATGTTTTGTCTTTTATTTGGGACAATGGAACATTAAGAGGTCGATTAAACAATTCGCCTTTTGATTTAATTTCGAAAGAAGGAACTATTGCTTCATTGTCTCCTCATACAGGAGATATTTCTGTAGGTTATACCGATGCAGGTAATAGAGACGAAACAGGATCTACGACAAACCCTGGGAATCATTTTAAAGGACAAATTGCTGAAATTTTATATTATGATTCGGCTATTGATGCTGTAAACGAAATAGAGATAAATAATAATTTGGGCGAAAAATATGGTATAGATGTAAGTACCGAAAACTCGATATTTTATTCGTATCAATCAGGTAATTGGAATGATATAAGTACATGGACTCATGATCCGGGAGGGACTACTCATACAGCTACAGATATTCCGAATTCTGACGATTGGGTTGTTGTTCTTCAAGGACGAACAGTAACATTAAACTCGAATGTCGATACCTCAAATCTCGAAATAACAATACGAGAAGATGGTAGGTTAGATCAGTCAACTTTTCAATTTACATCAGGAATTAAGATTTTAAGAGGGCAGGGTGTACATACTTTGGCTTCGACAAATTATCCTCAGATTGTAAAAAATGAGTTTGTAAATAAAGAAGGAGGTACAACAGAATATAATAATTCTCACGATTTTATTTTGCCATCTACTCAAAACACATATAATAATTTAGTAATAAACACAGCAAATACAGTTACGCAGTTAAGTAATTTAAAAATTAACGGATATTTTTATGTAAAAAAAGGAACCTATCAAATTAATAACAATACATCAAGAACAAAACTTAACCTAACTATCGAAGGCAATGTTATTGTCGATGCCGGAGCCTCTTGGATTGTCGGAAAAGGATCGACCAATACAACTACAAATCCAAATAATATATCGAGTTCTTTAAGTCCTCCTTTTATCAATTATTACGAACAGTTTCATAGAGTAGTTGTAAAAGGAGACTTTACAAACAACGGAATGGTACGTTTTACAAATTTAAATTATCCTATATTTAATGCTTTACCTCCAACAAACTCAGGAACTACATCTGGTGCTGCTTCGGTTTATTTTATGGGAACTACAGACAATACTTTGAACTGTAACGGAACAACAGATTTTTATAATTTAATTTTAGATAAAGGAATCGATAAGACCTATAAGTTAGTTATAAATTCGACTAATTACCATAATTTTAGATTGTTTGGAGCAAATTCGGCAGCAGGTGATATTGCAGGTAATGTTACTATGAAAAATCCAAATTTAAAGAAAGCACTATGGATACGAACGGGGACACTCGAATTAAAAGGATTAACAATAATTCCTTCTTTATCAGAGGGAGGAGGTAATGGTTCTCTTAATAGTGATTTTTATATTCCGATGAATGCTGCTTTGGTTTTAAATGGTTCCGAAGTAGTGGTTTTAACAACAGCCGATAGTTATAAAGAAGTAAACCTGGCATACGGAATTTCTGCTAATCCCGGAGATATGGGAATTAATGTGGCAGCGTATGCATGTTCTTTTTCTGTCTTAGGTAAATTACAAATAAATAAAGGATATATTTCAACTCGCGAAAGTGGAGGTATTATAACATGGGGTTCAACTTCGGGTTTGTTAGAAATAAATGGAGGTATTGTTGATGCTAAACAATTTAGATCAGACAATAGTGGTAGTGGACTGGCAGCTTTTCATCAAACAGGAGGCTTGTTGTTATTAAGAGGACGTTTTCAGAGAACTCCATCTGCTTATACGAGTATTACCAATCTTAAAGATTTTTCGCTAAATACATTAAATACACAAAGAAAAACAAAAGGCTTAAATGGATCTATGGGGACATTTAATATGAATGGAGCCTCTAATATTTTTGATGTATCAGGAGGAACTATTCGTATTTATGATGTTTCTGGAATTAATCCTGATAGAAAGAAAGCAGTTGAGATATTAGCTGACAAATCAAATATTCGTGTAACAGGAGGTATGCTCGAATTAGTTCCGGTTACAGGCGATTCGCAAGATTCAGATCAATTTAAAATAATTTCAACAGCCCCATTTTGGAACTTTACTGTAAATAGAGCAAGTTCTGCTAGTACAATAGATGTAAATACACACAAGTTAGATGTGTTAAATAATTTAAACCTGATTTCGGGAACTTTGAAAGGAAATAATTTAGATGTTTCAATTGGAGGAAATTTCGAAATATCTAATGGAGCAACGTATAATCCCGGAAACAATTGGACCATTTTTAATGGAGATAAAAATCAGGTTTTAAAGGTGAATACCACAAATGAATTTTCATTTAAAAAACTGAAAATTGATAAACCAGAAAATACAACACTTACTATTGAAGGTTCGCAAACGAATATATCTGTTCAAGATTACCTGAAAATTGAGAATGCAACACTCGATGATAATGGACATATTATTTCGATAAAACCTTCGACAACAAGCACTACATCTTATCTATATAATTCGGGTGTTCATAAGGGCACAGGGGCTATAATTCTTGCCGACGAAGATCCTCAGGTGATTACTGGAGATGATACAGGAATTTTTCAAAATCTAAAGCTTAATAATACAGATGGTTTAAATGCAGCTATTTCGACAGATGCTGATATTACAATAAAAGGACAACTATCATTTTTACAAGATAATATATTGAATATTGGAATAAATAATTTGAAATTAGATAAGAATGCTACTATTGTTAATGCAAATTCTGATAGATATATACAAACATCAGGTAAATCCTCAGATAAAGGTATCTCACAATTTGTAAATGCAAATAAATTATATAAGTTCCCAATAGGAGTATCAGGAAAATATACTCCTATCGAAGTTGATGTAACAAATATTTCTGATGATGGTTATATTCAAATTTCGGTTGCTGATAAAGTTCTGGCTACAACAAATCCTGCTGGTGGAGGTATTTTATCTTATTACTGGAGAGTGAGGCACAATGATTTTACTACATTACCTAATGTGCACCATAAAATATGGTATAACCAAAGCGATGTTTCTGGAAATGAAGCTACCTTTGTTCAAGGTAAAGTTTTGGATTATAATCCATATACTCGTTCGGTACCCGATGGTAATCTTGATATTACAAATAATACAATAGAATATAATCCAACGGTTTTAGAAAATGCAAACTATACTGCTGGCGAACCAAATCAATTTACAGGAAATGTATTGGTTTATTATACAAGAAATATATCGTCAGGGTGGAGAGATGGGGCTTGGACCAGAAGTGATATTATTACCGATATAGATAACAACGGAACGATTGACGATTATGAATATCACGATAGTCGTCAGCCTGCTATAAATGATTTTCCTAAAGCTGGCGATATTGCTGTTATAGGCTGGGTGCCTTGGGGAGATACTCCTGAGAAAGGTAATCAAGGCGAGCCTCATGGTGTTTGGATTCAAAATAGAACCGAAGAATGTGCCGAATTGATTTTTACTCAAATGAAAGATATTAATGGAAACCCTACAACAAGGGTTTATCGTTCTAATTTCCAATTTCGACCCACTTTATGTATTGATAATTATTCTGGACAACTGATAACAAATTCGGTTAAAGGCGAAGGAGTATTTTGGAATCGTAAAAGTGCTCCTGATTTTTCGTTAATGGATATTAGTGAGTTTGCTCAAGAAGATTCGTCGTATGTATTATATGAAAATTTTGTCCCCAATAGAATTATAAGTAATACTCCTCCTGAATTTCCTAATTTAATGGTTTCTAATAACGACTGGGGGAAAAATAATTATGATGTAACTTTTACTAAAGATATTGTAGTTAACGGTAATTTCGAAATACTCGGAGATGTTAATATTCTTCTAAATAAGCAGACTAAAGGTGATATTACGGTTCAGGGTAATTTAATATTACTCGAAAACAATAATCCGGTTGCAGGAGATCCTAGTGGAGGAGGTGCTCAGGTCGAATTTCAAAACAATGGACAGAAACGTATTTTAACAGTTTTTGGTGATATATTAAATAATAGTACTTCTAATTTAGCTAGTAACGGAGGGTTAATTAAGGTGCGATATGCCGATAACTCTTCTCCTATAACTCACGAAATAAACTTATACGGCTCGTATATTCAAAATTCGGAAGTAAATAACAGTGGATTGAGACTTTACGCAGCCAATAGTCGCGACCAGATTGTTTTAAATCTTTTGGGTAATGATAATGCAGTTATAAAAAAGAATTCAGGAGCCGATCCTGTTCTGTATCGTTTAGTTGTTGACAAAGGATCAGATCAATCTACGAATGTAGAGATAACTACAGATTTTACTCTAAATGGAGCCACCAATGGTACTGTAAAAGCTTTAGAGTTGAGAAATGGAACATTAAATTTAAATAACAACGGAATTGATATAAACTTAACTACTTGGGGTGATGATTTTAAAATTCCATCAACAGCATGTTTGCAAGTATCTCAGGGTAAAGTTAGAGCTTCGGGTAATAATACAGGAATTGCTCTTGATGGTAAATTACTAATTCAGGGAGGTACTGTCGATATGATAAGTGGGTATGGAAATGGAAATAACTATATAGAATACTCATCGTCGGGTAATGCCAGTATTGATATTTCTTCAGGAAATTTATGGATAGGTTCTCAGTTGAGACGTAATTTAATTACCGAAGCGGGAGTTTTGTCGTATAAACAATCGGGAGGAACAACAAGAGTTGGTGCTCGTAGTGCAGGTGTGTCGCAAAGAGCTATGTTTGAGGTATTAAACACCAATAGCTATTTTAGTATGTCGGATGGAACTCTTACAGTGATAAGAAGTGGAGGTGAGGCTACATATGGCGATTTGTATTTACGACCACATACATCTAGTATTACCGGAGGTAAAATAATATTTAATCCAGATGCTTCAGGTACAAATCAAAACTATTTATTTGATGCAAATATACCAGTTCATGATCTTAGTATAGAAAGCCCTGCCGGGCGCAATGCAAATGTAAAATTGATAGTTAGTCCTTTAACTATAAACGGAGATTTTAGAATAGAACAAACAACTTGTTCGTTTGATGTAAATACAACCTTTAATATTCCTATAACAATGAAAGGAAATTTCCATAATAATGGAAATTATAATTGTCATGCCAATCTTACAACATTTAACGGTAACGCACAGTCTATAACCGGAACATCATCTACTGAATTTTTTGATCTGACTGTAGCTCCTATTACTAGTTTAACACTAAATAAAGATGCGGTTATATACAATAAATTATTGTTAAGTAGAGGAACCCTTATTTGTGGCGACAAAAAAGTATTTGTAAAAGGGAATGTTAATAATAATGCAAACTACACTGATAACAATTCGGGAATAGAGTTAGATGGAGTGAGTTTGCAGTATTTGGGAGGAACAGGAACCTGGGGTAGCTTAGAGCTTAATAATACCGAAGGGGCAAGGCTAACTAGTAATATTACTCTACAAAAAGACTTATTGCTTACAAAAGGAATAATGGATATAAATCGTTACTTACTTACATTAGGCGAAAATAGTAATGTCGTAGGAACGAATTATGGTTCAAATAAAATGATTATTTCTGATGGAGCTTATAGTAATGCCGGGATAAAAAAAGTATACGGAACTTATTCGGGAGTAGATCGTACAGATATTATTCCTATGGGGACTTCAGGAAAATATACTCCGGCATATTTAACTTATAGCTCAATATCTCATGTCGGAACAATTCGTATTAATAATGTTAATCGTAGTCACCCGGGAGTGCTCGATGCAGCTAATGTTTTGCAGTATTATTGGGAGGTAGAAAGTTTTGGTATCGACGGTTTTACCGGAAACTTAAAGCTTTCGTATCTTAATTCAGATGTAGCAGGTACCCGTGAGAATGAGTATGTTGCTGCTCGATTACTTACTCCGAAAACTTCGTGGAGCAAAGCTAGTGCTGGAACATCAACCGATATGGTTGATGAAACAAATGATTTGATAACATTTACATATTCTGGTTCGAATAATTTGAGTGGAGAATATACTGCAGGTATTGATGATGCAATACCTATTAATGTTCCAGAATATACCAGTAAGAATACAGGCAACTGGTCAAATAATAATAATTGGGAAAATACAGGTGGCGATGCGTACCCTTGTCCTGTGGGAGGACCTAATGGTTTTATTGTAACAATTGATAATGGACATACAATTACAACTGATGCCAACTATGCATCGACTTACAAAACAATAATTAAAGGAACCCTAAAAATAAGTAATACTACTTATGGTCATAATCTGGGAACAATAAAAGGAGACGGTGTTTTGTATCTCGAAAAAGGAACAATGCCTGCTGGACGGTATTCAGAGTTTTTAAATTGTTCGTCGAATGCAACCCTAGAGTATGGAGGAACAAATATTGATTATACAATAATTGCTGATTTATACAATACCGTTCCTAATTTGGTATTTTCAGGAACAGGAACAAGAATTTTACCTGCAATAGATTTAACTATATGCAAAAAACTAGAAATTAATGACGCAATAGTTAATAATGCATACAATAGAAAACTTACAATTTTAGGTACTTTCGAGAAAAATGCTTCTGGGCAGTTTATTAGTGGTATAGGAGATAATGCTACGGTTTCTTTTCAAGGAACTTCTGCCCAAACCATCGGTGCTAGTTTAAGAAATTTTACCGGAGTAAATTCATTTAACAATCTCGAAATAAATAACGCAGCGGGTTTAACCATTGATAACGGAGGAGCCATAGAGGTAAAAGGAAAATTATTATTAACACAAGGATTAATTACAAGTTCAAATACCAATTCGTTAACGATTACCAATACTTCCGAAAATAGTGTTATCCCAGTAAATGGTTCTTCAAATTCGTATGTTAATGGACCGTTAGTAAAGAAAATAAATTTGGGTGATAGTTTCACATTTCCTGTAGGTAAAGGAAATGTTGCCGGGAATAAAATTAAACTAACATCAACGCAATCAGGACCTCAGTTGTGGACTGTAGAGTTTTTTACTCCGAATACCAATGCAACAAATATTCAAGCTCCATTAACTTATGTTAATGCTGACGAATATTGGAAAGTAACAAGCGATGAAGCCGGAAAGGCTTTTGTAAATCTTGGTTGGGATGCAACTAGCGATTTAACACCCTTGATGACAGCTAATGGAATGTCGGATATGCGAGTTGCTAGTTACGACACAGGAAATTCGAAATGGACAGGAATTGCTTCGTCGGCAAGCGGAAATGATAACATGGGAACAGTTACTACGTCTGATAGAGTAACAATTCCTTCGGCTGTAGGTGTCGATTTTACTACAGCTTGTACAAAGTCTGTAAGACCCAGGGCTCAGTTGGCTCCAACGGGTGCGGTTTGTGGCAATGCCGGAATCCCCGTTGTGTTTACATACTCGCAGCCTATTCCTTTTAATTATGTTCTTACGTATTCGATTGATGGTGTTGAACAAGCTCCTGTAACAATAACAGCAACACCTTACACCTTGCCAACTAATAGTTCAGGAACATATAAGTTAACTAGCTTTAAATATAACAATGGAACCGAAAATGGGGTGGTTGATCCTACCGAAGTTGTGGTTTCTGAAAATCCAACTGTAGCCGATGCCGGAGCTAATCAATCGTATTGTGGTGCTACCAGTACAGTTCTTGACGGAAACACCCCGGTGGTAGGCGTTGGGTTGTGGTCAATTGTAAGTGGAACAGGTGGTTCTATAGTAAATCCATCAAATCCAACTTCGGCTTTTAACGGAACCAATGGTACAACATATAATTTACGATGGACTATAACAAACGGAAATTGCGAATCGAGCGATGATGTAACAATCAGTTTTCCTCTACAGGCTCAGCAGCCAAGCAATTTTATCGAGAGTAAACCCGAAGTGTGTCCAGGCGAAACCAATGTGATATATACAGTGCCTGATGATCCTTCGGTAACATATAATTGGTCTTACTCGGGAGCAAACGTAACAATAAACGGAACAACAAACTCTGTAGCTTTAGATTTTGCCGATAATGCTACATCAGGAAAATTAAGTGTAACAGCAACAAATGTTTGTAATACCAGCGATCCTCGAACTATCGATGTTGTAGTTAATGTTGCGCCTGTTGCAAACAATCAGTCTGTCGAGGTTTGTTCTGACAATGTTGGCGAAAGTACAATTAAGAACATTGATCTAACAAGTTTGCATACATTAATAAATGGAGCAACAGGAGTTACTTATACTTGGTATAGCGATCAGGATTTATCTTCAGAAATAACAAATCCAGATAATGTAGTGCTTCAGAAATTAATAAATGAAGGAGAATATTCAGCTACAGAAGATTATTACTGTGTGGTTTATGATGGGAAATGCTCAACCGTGGCAAAGGTAGTTTATATAATTAATCGTATCCCGGAAACAGGACCCACATATCATTTACCATAATGTTGAAAATTTGTATATAACTATTATCTTTCTGTTAATAAATTAATAATGAATTGTAATGCACTTATTCGTATTTGTTACTATTTTAGCATGAGTGGGGGGGGATAAAAATACAGATCGATTTTATATCACGAAAAACTCTAAGTTTATGTAAAAAAAACACACTTTAACAAAAACTTATTTGGGTTTAGCTTGCGAAAACAATACCTTTACAGACTCTAATTTACAAGATGCTAAACACTAAATTATTTTTAATTAATATTTATTAACCGTAAATAAAAATCTTAAACTGTGTTTGTATTTGCATAAATACAGAGATGTAAAAAGATAAATTATATTAACTTAAATTTTTAAAATCATGAAAAATGTAAACTTGCTAAAAGTTCTGGCAACTTTAACTTTAGTCTTACTTATTTCGGGGGCTTATGCACAAA
>JAKSCO010000259.1 GCA_022360575.1 Bacteroidales bacterium
AATTCCTATCTATGGAGTAAGTATTCCTAGAAATTTTATTCTTGCTTATGCTGATACTTATAAAGAAGACATCCTTTTTTATATCAACCCTTACAACCAAGGGACTGTTTTAGGAAAAAGAGAGATTGACTATTTTTTAAAACAACAGAAGATTGAACAGCAAGAATCTTATTATACTCCCTGTTCAAATATTGAAATTATATCAAAATTAATTCTAAATTTGATTTATTCTTATGAAAAGTTAGGATACCCAGAAAAAGTTAACTTAATTAAAAAATTACATAATATTTTAAATTCAAAAAAATGACACTTGAAAAACAAAATGATGAAATTGATTTAATCAAAATATCTATTAGTATTTATAAATTTTTAAAAAAGAATATATTAGTTCTCTTAATCAGCGGAATCGTTGGAGGTCTCTTAGGTTACTCTACAAAATTCTTCGTTCAGAAAATTTATACATCATCTATGTTAATTGAATCATATGTTCTAAAAAGTAATGTCATTTTAGAACATATAAATAATATAAACAACATTATAATTGATGGAAATTACGAATATTTAAGCACTTTGCTCGAATTAGATTCGAGACAACTAATTCACATAAAAGCCAATAGGGTTGATGAGAAAAATCTAAAAACAAACTATGTAAAAATAGAAGTTGAAGCAAAAAGTAATGATATTTATTCAACTTTAAGTAGACGTTTGTTAGATTATTTTTCAGGAATTACATACATCAAAGACGAAATAAGTATATTTCAGAAACAAAATAAATATTTAATCAATAAACTAGATAATGAAATCCTTGCACTAGAATCACAAAATAAAGAAATTAACTCTCCTCGGAAATCCGAAGTTAATATTTATAATAATAACAAATTCTTAACAAAAGAACTAATTTCTTTAGTTAAAGAAAAACAAGAAATACAAAAGCAATTAATATTTGCTTCCCCATTTAGAATTATCCAAGACTTTGTAATCTACAAAACACCTAAGAATAAAACAAAAACTTATAGTTTAAGCGGAGCTTTATCTTTAAGTTTCCTCTCGTTATTTATTCTATTATTTAGAAAAATAAATAAAATTATTATTTAATGAGAGGATATCCTCTCATTTTTGATTAAAAGAAGTGAATAAAAAAGCACAAAAAAACTCACTCCTGCAATTCGAACTAAAATAACTTCGAAAAACATATTAATAAAGAGAATCAATATAAAATTAAAAAATAGGTAATTTTTTCGTCTTGCGGCATAATACAAAGCATAGAACATCCACGAAAACATAAATATTATCCCCATGTAGCCAAGTTTTACACCCTCGTCGATAAATTGATTGTGAGAATTAAGATGCTTCCCCTGTAGCTTCTTCAAATTATAAGTTTCGTATTTCTTATCCAATACTTTTTTTGCATCTCCTGTTCCTATGCCCCATGGATTTTCTTTTATAGTTTCGAGCCCTGCTTTCCATAACCACAAACGAATATCTGACTTTTTATTTAACGTAAAATTTCCTAGGGCTATATTTTCTATCTCAATAATATTCTTATGTATTCGTCTATTAAAACTTACGAAGAAAGTTAATCCAATTACTAATACTACAAATGTTGAAACAATAATTATCCTACTAGCTCCTTGTTTCAATCTATAAATAAAATGAATGAAAAAAATAACTACTAAAGTTATGTACCCTGCTCTACTTGCTAACAAATAAATAAAAGCAATAAAATACAATATCATGAAAATATAATATTTATACTTTGTCTTATTTTGGTTTATTAAGTAAAGCAATATAACGATAGAGAATATAATATACATCGAAAAATATGCAGGATGATGTATAGAACTTAAAAATGTATACGAAAAATTTCCTTGTCGCATATTTATTAATTGAAAGAAAGAATATCTGTTTGAATAATCTGAAATTTCTATAACTATATTTCCCAAATCATCAAAACTAATACTATTCTTTAAAGCAAAAAATAAACATATCAAACTTGCCAACAAATTTGCCCAAACAAATATTTTAAGAATGGCTTCAATTTTAAGCTTCACATTTTTTGTTAGGAATAAGGTTAGTATAGATATAAATACAATGGCTATTTTGGTTTCAATATTAACCCAAGCTTCTCGGGTATCATTAGAATATAAGATACCTAATAACTGCAATACAAAGTATAACAAAGGAAAAAGTAATAATAAATTCAATGCAGATGCATTAAAATTACTTTTCCGAATTGCCAGTATTCCAGATAACCCCAATATTCCTACTAACAATGGTTGGTATTGAAAAGTTATAGGTAAACAAAATGCCACCAATAAAAATATAAGATATTGATAATTATTTTTTATATAAAAAAGTTTTTCTTTTATAGTATTTATTCTTAAAATCTTAATGAATGTTAATAAAATGATCTTGAAATATAATTTGAAATTTTTATTCTCAATAAATTTTTTATTCAACTTAATTTTTTGAGGCATTATATCTTGTATGTAAGTTTTTTCTGGATCTAAACTTTCTCCCAATATTTCATTTTCGTTTGAGAATTCAATGGAAGCAGAATCTGTTATTCCTGGTTTTACCGATAAAACAATCATTTGTTCTGGAGAGTATAAATCAACATATTTTCGAACTTCTGGACGTGGCCCAACCAAACTCATTTCTCCTTTTAAAACATTTATAAGTTGAGGTAACTCATCTAATTTGTATTTTCGGATAAAATAACCAATTCGTGTTATTCGAGGATCTCTTCCTCCAACTGTAATTAATCCTTTTTTATCTGAATCCAAATGCATCGAACGAAATTTATACAATTTGAAATCATTATTTTCTTTCCCCACTCGTATTTGTTTATAAAAAGCTGAACCCTTACTTTCTAGTTTTATCAGCAAAACAATTATAAGAAATATAGGACTAATTATTATTAATCCTATCAATGAAAATATAAAATCGAAAAATCGAATCATCCTAACACTTCTTTTACTGAATTTACAACTGCATCTATAACAATACATAAATCTTTGTCTTGCAAATCAAAATAAACAGGTAGGGATATTTCACGTGAATAATTATCGAATGCTATTGGATAATCTGCACTGCAATATCCTAAATTTTTATATGCTGTTAAATTAGATAAAGGTTGAAAGTGTACATTTACTGAAACATCTTTATCAAAAATTCCTTGAATGATAGTATTACGTTGTTCTTCAGTAACATTTTTTATCCGTAAAGGAAAAATATGATAGGAACTTTCTCTTCTTGCATCTTCAAAAATAGGAAGCTGTGCCCATGTATAGTTTTTAAATGCATCTTGATATTTTTGGAATATTTGCTTTCGTCTTTGTAAAGTTTCTTTGCTATATCTTCGCAACTCTATTAATCCTATGGAAGCTAAAATATCTGTCATATTTGCCTTATATCCAGGCTCAACAACATCATATTTCCAATTTCCTTTTTGGGTTTTTGCCAAAGCATCTTTCGACTGACCATGTAAAGATATGGTATTGAAATATTTATAAATAGCCTCATGATCAAAATTTTCAGATAAATTGAAACAAATAGCACCTCCCTCTGCAGTTGTTAAGTTTTTTACTGCATGAAAAGAAAAAACAGTAATATCTGTTAAATTTCCTGTCATTTTATTTTCATACTGAGCACCAATAGAGTGAGCTGCATCAGATAAAACTAAAATACGACCTAGCTTTTTCTGAATATCATTATCTGCTATAAAATTAGCAATAATATCTTTTTCTTTAACTAGATTATTTATGGAACTATAATCACAAGGTAAACCAGCAAAATCAACAGGTATAATTACTTTTGTTTTAGAAGTAATTGCTTTTCGTATGTTTTCAATATTTATATTAAAATCATCCGAATTTGTATCGACCATTACAGGAGTCGCACCACAATGCATGATAACATTAGCTGTTGCACAGTATGTATATACTGGTAAAATAACCTCGTCTCCCTGTTTTACTCCAAACCAACGTAAAACAAGTTCTAAACCTGCAGTAGCCGAACTTACAGCCAATGTTTTTTTATTCCCACAAAATACTGTTATTTCTTCTTCGAATTGTTTTGTTCTTGGCCCTGTTGTAATCCACCCTGATTGTAAAGCTGATGTTACTTCTTCTATTATTTCATTATCTATTCGTGGTGGTGAAAATGGTATCATAGTTTTATCTTACTTTTTTATATATTAAATTTAGAATTCTTGTGGGCATTAACTTTGCTAATGCATACAAATAGGTATAAAGATATGCTTTCCATCCGTATTTTAACATTTTATTAACACGCATACGTAGTATTAAAATTGATTTTGCATGCTTCCAGCCACGCCTTCTTTCAAAAAAATTTTTATCTAATCTAAAATAAAGCAAATTCTCGGGTAAATTAGCAAACTTACAATCAGATACAAATCCTTTTGCCCACATCATTGTATCTTCTCCAAAGTATGTATCTTCTGGATACAAACCTGCCTTTTCAAAATATGATTTTCGAAACATTACTGCTGGATGAATCATACAATCTCTCATCATAAATAATTTATGACATTCTTGATGAGATAGTGGCATTTCTTTTTTAAAATATTCTGTTCCATTCTCATTTATTTCTATAGCCCATGTTCCTAGGCAATCGGTCTCTATGTTAGTTTCTAAAAATTGAACTTGCCTTTCTAGTCTTGTTGCAAAACTAATATCATCAGCATCCATTCTAGCAATATACTCATAATCACCATTTAAAACTTTATCTAACAACTGATTCAAAGATTTTGCTAAACCTAAATTCTC
>JAKSCO010000040.1 GCA_022360575.1 Bacteroidales bacterium
CCTCTTTAAACTCTTTTAATCGCATTCTTTATTTTTCCGAATAACACATCCAGAGCAATAAGTCCATAAGGTTAATTTTTCTTTTATATAAATTTCAGAGTGTGTATCTCAAAAAAAGGCTGCCTTTTTATAGCAGCCTCCCATTACACTTATTTATCTACAATAACCCGATTGCGTAGATATCCTTCATAAAAACCATTCTCTGTATCTTTAAACATTATCATTATTTTGTCCATTTTATTTCTTAATAAAGCATTGGCTTCGTCAAATAACTGATCCAATGTACTAAGCTCTGTGTATTTCTTATTTAAAATAATCCGAGGCTTACCTATCAGAGCATTAAAATCATTCAGCGTAGTTTGTAATTCGGTAACCATAGCCTCGGTAACTCCAAAATCAGCTAAGTCAGTTAAATTCTTATTCAGATGAACAATCAATAGCGAAATCATAGGTTCTATTTCCGAATCTTTTGCCAACACAACTTTACTTTGCGTAATCGATATCTGTTTTTGCAAGTCTATTTTATCTGTATCAAAACAATAGGCTTGCATTGCTCCCGAAAGCTTTACAGCCTTATTTGCCAAAACTTTTTGTAAGTTTTGCTTACGATTTGTTATCGAGATAGTACTCGCTGATTTATTCGAGCTATCGAAAATACGGGTTAACAACTCGTCAAAATCATTTTTATAACTAACAACACGCGGAATAGGAGTCCAAACTGAAGTGTGTTCGTCAAGGTAATTTTGTGTTGTTAAAAACATACTAAGATGTTGTTTGTTCCTTTTGTTCATAATATTAAATTTTAATTGATTATATGTGTAAATTATTAATTAGCACCAAATTAATCGACTGTCAAACCTAAATATGTTACTGTCAAACCCACATTAACTAATGTGAAACCCACATTTGCTTTCGTTAAACCTAAATTATCCAATGTAAAACTCAAATCTATTGTTGTAAATCCTAAATTAACTAATGTAAAATCTAAATAAATCAACATAAAACTTAAATATGTCCTCGTTAAAACTAAATTAATCGATTCAATATCTTACTTAATTATTTTAATATCTAATAATCTTATTATCCGATATTAAAACTCTCCTTCCTTAATAAAATTTTGTGTTATTAATCATTTTCTCTTTAAAAACAGCTTCTTTCTAAGCGTTACGAAATGCAATTTATATTTTAAAATTAAAAAAACAAAATATTATATAAAATATATACAAAATTCTATTTCTATAAGTATTTTTGATACAACCAGCTTATAAATTATTTACAAACAATGTGCGAATTAAAATACAAAATAGCCTTAAGCATGATTCCTAAAATAGGTCATGTTACAGCCAAACACTTGGTGTCATACATCGGAAGCTACAAAAAAGTATTTTCTACAAACAAGAAAACCCTTATGGAGATTCCCGGAATAGGCGAAATTTTAGCAAACTCAATAATCGAATCCAATGTCTTAGATAAAGCCGAAGCCGAACTCGAGTTTATCAATCAAAATAACATATCTCCAATTTTTTATTTAGATGCCGAATATCCTCAGCGATTAAAATATTGCGATGATGCTCCGATCTTATTATATACCAAAGGACATATTAATTTTAATCAGAATAAAGTAATAAGTATTGTCGGAACACGAAATGCTACCGCAAACGGAATCGCTTTCTGCGAAAAATTAGTATCTGAGTTAAAAACAAGAAACCACTCACCCATAATAGTAAGCGGATTAGCTTACGGAATTGACATTACAGCTCATAAAGCTGCTTTAGACAATCAATTACAAACAATTGCGGTTTTAGGTCACGGCTTAGACATAATCTATCCTGCATCACACAAAAAAATTGCAAACAATATCATCAACAACGGGGCTTTAGTGTCTGATTTTCCAAGTAACTCAATACGCGAAAAATCCAACTTTCTGAAAAGAAACAGAATTATTGCAGGACTAGCAGATGCAACCATAGTAATTGAATCGGCAAACAAAGGAGGGTCTCTAGTTACTGCCAATATTGCAAACTCATACAATCGTGATGTATTTGCTGTTCCCGGACGTATCAACGATACATATTCTGAAGGATGCAACAACCTAATTAAAGCAAACAAAGCTGCTATGCTAACCTCTATTAATGATTTAGAATATATATTAGGTTGGGATTCTCCTAAAAAAAATAAAATTGTACAACGAAATCTTTTTGTTGAACTAAGCCCCGACGAAAAAATAATAACAGAAATATTAGCCAAAGAAGAAGAATTACCCATAGATACAATTTCGTTAAAAAGCGGAATGCCAACAAGCAAAATCTCGTCATTATTGTTAAACTTAGAATTTTCGGGCTTAGTAAAACCTCTTCCTGGAAACACCTACAAATTAATTTCATTCGTTTAAATCCAATCCATCAAAAAACTGCTGTAAAACATATTTGATCTATTCTTTTCCCAAACAAGTCGTTTTGTAAAGGTTTTAGTTTCTAGTGTTTCGTGTTAATCTTTTCACAATATTTTTTAACATCACCCTCTATTCCCTTTCGTCTTTTTTTTACATATGTTTGTTTATATCTGAACTAATAAATTATAAACTAAAACTAAAATATATTATGGATCCACGAGTTGAACAGTTTATGGCTCAAATTATTGCCAAAAATGGCCACGAAAACGAATTTCATCAAGCAGTACAAGAAGTGGCCGAGTCTCTTATCCCTTTTATTGAGGAAAATCCTAAGTATAAACATGCAAAAATATTAGAACGAATTGCCGAACCCGAAAGAGTAATCCTGTTTAGAGTTCCTTGGCTCGATGACAAAGGAGAAATCCAAATCAACAAAGGCTATCGTATCGAAATGAATAGCGCTATAGGACCTTACAAAGGAGGACTTCGATTTCATCCTACAGTTAATTTAAGTATTTTAAAATTTTTAGCTTTCGAGCAAGTATTTAAAAACAGCCTAACAACTCTTCCTATGGGAGGAGGAAAAGGTGGCTCCGATTTCGATCCTAAAGGAAAATCAGACAACGAAGTAATGCGATTTTGTCAAAGTTTCATGACAGAGTTATGTCGACATATAGGATACAATACTGATGTTCCGGCCGGAGATATTGGTGTTGGTGGACGCGAAATAGGTTTCATGTTTGGACAATACAAACGCATACGAAACGAATTTGTTGGCGTGCTAACAGGCAAAGGAATCCAATACGGAGGAAGCCTTATTCGCCCCGAAGCAACAGGATATGGGGCTGTTTATTTTGCCGAAGAAATGTTAAAAACACGAAATGATAGTTTTAAAGATAAAATTGTTGCAATTTCTGGCTCGGGAAATGTAGCTCAATATGCTACCGAAAAAGTAACCGAATTAGGAGGTAAGGTTGTTACTCTTTCCGACTCATCAGGATTTATTCACGATCCGAATGGGATTAATTCCGAAAAGCTCACTTATATAATGGAATTAAAGAACATAAAACGAGGAAGAATTAAAGAATATGCCGATAAATTTGGTTGCGAATACTATGAAAACAAACGCCCTTGGAGCATAAAATGTGATGTCACTCTCCCATGTGCAACTCAAAACGAAATTGACGAAAACGACGCAAAAGCATTAGTAGCAAATGGATGCTCTGTTATTTCCGAAGGAGCCAATATGCCATCAACTCACGAGGCAGTCGAAGTTTTTATGGAAAATAAAATCTTATACGGACCTGGTAAGGCGGCCAATGCCGGAGGTGTTGCTGTATCTGGCTTAGAGATGTCGCAAAATGGATTACGCCTAAGCTGGACCCGCAACGAAGTCGATCAAAGATTACATCAAATAATGAAAGATATTCATGCCACTTGCGAAAAATACGGAAAAGAGTCCGACGGTTTTATTAATTATGTAAAAGGAGCCAACATTGGGGGATTTGTGAAAGTAGCAGAAGCAATGCTTGCCCAAGGGGCTGTATAGTTATACAACATATAATACCATTGCCATAATCTATAAACCGAGATAAGGGTATTAAAGATGAGATATTTTGTCTCATCTTTTTTATAGGGTAAAAAACAAGAACTTAATCTATATTAGACATTTAATATGTAATTTGTATCACAAATATGAGTTTTATAATTAAATAAGATTTTTTTATGTTTGCAAGATTTAAAAAAATAACATGCAATTTATAGATACTCACACACATATATTTCTTTCTGATTTTAACGACGATAGAGATACTATTATTAAAAATGCTCAAACCGAAGGTGTAGTAAAAATGTTACTCCCTAATGTAGATTCATCTACCATTAAACAACTAAGCGATACAGTAGAAAAATATCCAAACTACTGTTTCCCTGCTGTAGGGTTACATCCAACATCAGTAAATAAAGACTATTCATCCGAATTACAAATAGTCGAACAATACTTAAACTCAAACAAAGTATATGCAATTGGCGAAATCGGAATAGATTTATATTGGGATAAAACATATTTAAAAGAACAAGAAACTGTTTTTCGTCATCAAATTAACTTAGCTAAAGCTCATAATCTTCCTATAATTATACATGCCCGAGATTCTTTTAACGAAATATTTAATATTCTCGATGATATCAATGACAATAAATTAACAGGAGTATTTCATGCTTTCACAGGAAACAAAGAACAAGCAAATAAAATTATAGATTTAGGCTTTAAAATCGGACTAGGAGGAATTCTTACCTTTAAAAATTCAGGACTAGATAAAGTAGTTTCCGATATCGATATTAAAAATATTGTATTAGAAACTGATTCTCCATATTTAGCACCTACACCCAAACGAGGAAAACGAAACGAAAGTGCTTACATTAAATATATAGCCAATAAGCTAGCCGAAATAAAAGAAATATCAATTAAAGAAGTTGCCGAAATAACAACAAATAACGCAGAACAGCTATTTAAATTATCATAATGAATAAAAAAAGATCTATTTTAATAATCTACACAGGAGGTACTATTGGTATGATTAAAAGTCATGATACGGGTTCGCTAACCCCATTTGATTTTAATCAAATTTTAATAGAAGTCCCAGAACTTAAACGATTTGGATTTAATCTATCTACGATTTCTTTTTCGCCCATAATCGATTCGTCTAATTTAAATCCCGAAGTATGGATTAAATTGGCCGAACTAATAAAAGAAAATTATGACTCGTACGATGGTTTTGTTGTTTTACATGGAACCGACACAATGGCCTATTCTGCATCAGCACTAAGTTTCATGCTCGAAAACCTTGATAAACCAGTAATATTCACAGGATCGCAACTACCTATTGGAACTCTTCGTACTGATGGAAAAGAAAATTTAATTTCAGCTATTGAAATTGCCGCATCCGAAAAAAACGGGCAACCACTAGCTCCTGAAGTATGCGTCTATTTCGAAAACAAGTTAATGAGAGGAAATAGAACAACAAAATATAGTGCAGAACATTTTAATGCTTTTGAAACACCCAATTATCCAAATTTGGCTGTTGCCGGAATAGATATAAAATTTAATTATAGCGCAGTTCATTATCCTACAAATAAAAAGCAATTAAAGATATATACTAAATTAAATACGAATGTTGCAATATTAAAAATATTTCCAGGGATGAGTCGGGAAGTATTAAAAGCAATTATCAACATAAACGAACTTAAGGCTATTGTTTTAGAAACTTATGGAGCAGGAAATGCTCCTACAGAAAAATGGTTTTTAGAAGAATTAGAACAAGCAATACAACAAGATAAAATAATACTAAATGTAACACAGTGCTCAGCAGGAAGTGTAGATATGTCTAAATACGAAACAGGATGTGCTCTTTTAAACTTAGGAGTACTTAGCGGGTACGACATAACAACAGAAGCGGCTGTAGCAAAGTTAATGCATTTACTGGGGAGATATGATGATATTACACAAATAAAAATAATGTTAAATCAATCTATTAGTGGCGAAATATCAAAATAAATTGCAAATTTTTACTTATTTTTTTGTATTTTGTGCCCCTGAATTGAATAAGGTATGAGGGAGAAACAGTAAAGTGGTCGAAGGCGCACATTCAATAAATACAAATACCTCAAGGGTATCTGGCTTAAATCCTTCTTTCTTTCAATTATTTTTAATTAGTTAATTTTTTAATAATTTTACAAACATAAATTTCGTTAATAATTTAAACAGAAAACAAACCATGAAAAAATTATTTGCATTTATAGCAGTTTTTGGGATGCTTTTATTCGGAGCGTCATTCTATGCAGTTGCTCAACAAGAAACAGAAGCTACTGCGACAGAACAAACTGAAGAAAACTTAGACGCTGCTTCTGAAGAGGTTGAAGAAACAGCTGTTGTAGAAGAAACAGAAGACGCTCCTGTAGTTGAAGAAGAAAAAAGTTTACACAAACAAATTAAATTAAAATTTATCGAAGGGGGTCCTGGTTTTATGGGATCAGTATTACTTTGTTTAATTCTTGGTTTAGCATTAGCTATTGAAAGAATTATCTACTTAAACTTCGCCTCAACCAATACAACAAAACTTTTAAATAAAATTGAAGATGCTTTAAGCCAAGGTGGTGTTGATGAAGCTAAAGATGTTTGTCGTAACACTAAAGGACCTGTTGCTAGTATTTTCTATCAAGGTTTAGACAGAATGGAAGAAGGAGTTGAAGTTGTTGAGAAATCAGTAGTTTCATACGGATCAGTTCAGATGGGTTTACTTGAGAAAGGAATTAGCTGGATTGGTTTATTTATTGCTCTTGCTCCTATGTTAGGATTTATGGGTACAGTAATTGGTATGATTAGTGCTTTTGATTCAATCGAAGCTGCTGGTGATATTTCTCCTACTGTTGTTGCTGGAGGTATTAAAATTGCTCTTATTACTACAGTATCAGGTCTTATTGTTGGTGCTATATTACAAGTATTTTATAATTATATTATTTCAAAAATTGACAGTATCGTAAATGATATGGAAGATGCTTCAGTTTCTTTAATTGATATATTAGTAAAATACAATCTTAAAAAATAATAAAAATGACAAAAATATTAAGAGTATTATTAATCGTTCTTCTTGCTATATCAGCATTAATTTGCTTGTTATTTTATGTAGGAGGAGATGATGTATCAGGCGATCCTGCATTTACTAATTTGTATGTAGGTTGGGCATATGCTCTTGTAGGATCAGCTGTTGGATTATCTGTAATTTTCCCTGTCATCCAAATGATTACTAATCCTAAGAAAGCAAAAAAAGGATTATACGGAATCGTTGCTTTAGCTATTGTTATTTTCGTAGCTTATGCTATAGCTTCTGATGAATTATTAGGAATAATAAATCCAGAGTTAATACAGTACGACTCACCAGCAACTTTAAAGTATGCCGGGATGATGCTTCATTCGATATATCTATTGTCAGGATTAGCTATATTGTCAATGATATATTCAGAAATTGCAAAACTATTTAAATAGAAAAAAGATGTTATACATCTTAAATTATAAAAGATAAATTTATGGCAAGAAAAGTATCAGAACTTAATGCGAGTTCTGTAGCAGATATAGCATTCTTACTACTAATTTTCTTCCTAGTTGCTACAACAATGGACGTAGATAGTGGCTTGTCTAGAAAATTATCTCCAATGCCAGAACCTGGAGCTGAAAATAATCAAATGACAAAAGAACGTAACGTTTTTGTTGTTCTTATTAATCAGTACGATAGAATTTTGGTAGATGGGGTAGAAATGGATGTACATAATCTGAGAAAAGAAGCAAAAGAATTTATAGCAAATCCTCATAATAAGGCCAATTTACCAGAAAAAACTCTTAAGCACATCGATTATTTAGGTGATGTTATGGTTTCTAAAGGAATTATTTCATTAATGAATGATAGAGCTACATCTTATGGTATCTATCTTAAAGTGCAAAATGAGTTAGTTGCAGCTTATAACGAAGTTCGTGAAGAAGCAGCATTAAGAAGGTTCGGGAAACATTACAATGAGTTGATAAAAGAAAAACAAGATGCTATAAAAAAGCTTCATCCTCAAATTATATCTGAAGCAGAACCTAAAAACATAGGAGGAAAAAAATAATATGGCAAAATTTGAAAGAAAAGGAAAAGGAGGAATACCTGCTATTTCTACAGCATCTTTACCAGATATTATTTTCATGTTACTATTCTTTTTTATGGTAACAACTACTATGCGAGAAACAACTATTAATGTTCAACAAAGATTACCAAAGGCTACTGAAGTTAAAAAATTAGAAAGGAAATCTTTAGTTAGTTCTATTAGTATTGGTAGTCCTAAAATAGCTTTACAAGCTACCTATGGATCAGAGCCAAGAATTCAGTTGAACGATGCTTTTGCTAAGGTCGAAGATATTCGTGATTATATTACTGCCGAGAGAGAAAATATGGACGAAAAAGAAAGACCTTTAATGACTGTTGCCCTAAAAATTGATGAAAAAACAAAAATGGGTATCGTTGTTGATGTTAAGCAAGAACTAAGAAAAGCAAGTGCTTTAAAAATAAGCTACATATCTCGTAAAGGAACTAGTATAGATTAATAACTTGTATACTTATATAAAAAAGCTGTTTCTTAATGAAACAGCTTTTTTATATTATTCAACTTCAATTAAATCTCGAAGAACAACAGAGGCACAAAAACATCCATAAATAGGAGGCATATAAGATATTGTTCCAACTGTTGATTTCTTGTTTTCACCGGGTTCGTCAACAATAACAGCATTTAAATCAGCTTTATCTTCAGAAAAAACTACCTTAACCCCTTTCGAGATACCCAACTTTCGCAAACGCTTTCGCAAAACAAGACCTAATTTACAATTATACGATTTAGAAATATCTTTAATTGTAATCTTAGTTGGATCTAATCGGGCTCCCGATCCTAAAGAACTAACAATTTTTAATCCTTTTTGCACACTATGATATATCAAATACACTTTAGGTGACAAAGTATCAATAGCATCAACAACATAATCGAATGATTTATCTAGAATTTCAATCATTCTTTCATCTTTTATGTATTCATCAATAATATGCAATTTCAAGTTTGGATTTATATCTTTTAACCTTTCTCCAACTACAATTGCTTTTTGTTGTCCTAAGGTACTATCTAAAGCAGCCAATTGTCTATTTTTATTGGACGGATTTAAATCATCCCCATCTACAATTGTAAGTTCTCCAATTCCTCCCCGACATAAGCTCTCTGCTGCATAAGCTCCAACACCACCTAAACCAACAACCAACACATGAGCTTTTTCTAACTTTTCCAAATTTTCTTTTCCTAATAAAAGCTCTGTACGTTCTTGCCAATTCTCATTATACATATAAAAAATTTCTTAGGTTATTTATCAATTGTTTTCTTAAACTTCTCTCACTTTTCCCTATTTTCTGAGCTAGAACTAAATACAAATACTTTATATCTATATCATAATCGTCTGTCTCAAGAAAAATTTTTGTCAAAGGTAATTCATTCAAATAACTAGACAATCTACTATTCGGATTTGTTATACAATGACCTAATGAAAGATAAAACCCGTTTTCAATTAAATTAAAAGCCATTTGTTTGCTTCCATTAAAGTTATGTATAACCCAAGGTTTTTCTGGTTTTAAAGTTTTCCTAAACTTTAGTATTTCATTATGTGCTTTTACCGAATGAATAATCAAGGGTAATTCATACCTTTCTGCAAGTTGTGCCTGATACTCAAATATTTTAGATTGAATCTCTAGTTCTGGACCATTTAATTTATCAATTCCAATTTCTCCAACAGCAATAATTACTTGATTATTAACTAACATTTCAAACTTCGTTACGATCTCATCTTTCGTTAATAAATCAGCATGCCAAGGATGTAATCCCGCAGAAAAAAAAATCTTATTACCATTATGGGTAATAAGATTTTCATCTTGAAGAAATAAATTATGTATTATAATTTCATCATCATAAAGCTTTTGTTTATGTGTATGAAAATTAAGATAAATATCTTGCTCGATATTCATTATACATCATTTTATTTTAGTCTCTTTTTATATTTTCTATTCCTTTTTGCAATCGTTTAATAGTTTCTTTTTTACCTAAAAGCTCCGCTATCTCAAAAACTCCAGGACCTATTCCAGCTCCAACTAAGGTTAATCTAAATGGATTCATTATTTGCCCCATTCCAATTTCTTTACCCTCCATGAAATCATGGATTGCTTTTTCTAGATTATTATGATTGAACTCTTCGATAGTTTCTAGCTGCTCTTTCAAAGCTTTCATTATTTCTGGAGTTGTTTCTTTCCAACGTTTTTTTACAACTTTCTTATCATATTCAGTTGGAGCTTGAAAGAAAAAATACGATTGACTCCAAAAATCAGAAACAAAATTTGCACGCTCTTTTATTAATGCGACAACTTTTAAAATCATTGTATCATCAGCCTCAATTCCTTTTTCCTTAAGAATGTTTTGATACATATTAGCTAATTTCTCATTAGAAGTAGCAAGCAAATATTTATGATTAAACCACTTTGCTTTCTCATGATCAAATTTAGCCCCAGCCTTATGTACTTTTGCCAAATCAAATTCTGAAGTTAATTCACGTAACGATAAAATTTCCTCATCTGTTCCTGGGTTCCATCCTAATAATGCTAACATATTATTGAAAGCATCAGCGAAATATCCATCTTCGCGATAACCACGAGATATTTCTCCTGTTTTAGGATCTTTCCATTCTAAAGGGAACACAGGAAAACCTAAAGCATCACCATCACGTTTACTTAACTTTCCTTTTCCGCTAGGTTTCAACAACAAAGGTAAATGGGCAAACTCCGGTTTTGTTTCACTCCACCCAAAAGCTTTGTAAAGCATTATATGTAAAGGGAGAGAAGGCAACCACTCTTCGCCACGAATTACATGCGAGATTTTCATCAAATGATCATCAACAACATTTGCTAAATGATAAGTGGGCATTCCATCTGACTTGAACAAAACCTTATCATCTAACTGGTTGGTATTTACTTTTACTGTTCCTCTAACAATATCTTCAACTATGATTTCTTGATTTTCAGGCATTTTAAAACGGATAACATACTTAGCCCCCGAATTCAATAAATCTTTTGTTTCATCTTGCGACAATGTAAGGGAGTTTTTCATTTCGCCTCGAGTAAGAGCATTATATTGCTGCACACTACTCTTCTCTTGTTTTAATCTCTCTCGCATCACATCAAGCTCTTCGGCTGTGTCAAAGGCATAATAGGCATTTTCTGACTCAATTAATCTCTCAGAAAACTCTTTATAAAGCTCTTTTCTGTCCGACTGACGATAAGGACCATAAGGACCTCCTTCTTCAACTCCTTCGTCAATTTCTATTCCGCACCATTTCAACGATTCTATAATATAATCTTCAGCACCCTCAACATATCGAGTTTGATCCGTATCCTCTATCCTCAATATAAATTTTCCTTCATTCTTTCTTGCAAAAAGATAATTGAATAGAGCAGTACGTACTCCTCCCATATGCAATGGACCTGTCGGACTTGGAGCAAATCGAACTCTTATCTGTTTGTTATCCATGTTTTTTATTTTATTCCCAATTTAAAATTACTTTTCCACAATTTCCTTCATCCATAATCTGGAATCCTTTCTCGAAATCATTAATATCAAATCGATGAGTGATAATAGGGCTCAAATCTAATCCTGAATGCAACATTTGCTCCATATGATACCAAGTCTCATACATCTCACGACCGTAAATACCTTTTAACGTAAGTCCTTTAAATATTACTTTATCCCAATCAATTCCCGTCTTAGGAGGCAATATTCCTAATAAGGATATTTTCCCTGCATTATACATATACTTTAACATATCATTAAAAGCATGTTGCGAACCAGAACATTCTAAACCTATATCAAATCCAACCATTCCTAAGTCTTTAACAACATCGCCAAGGTTTTCTTTTAAAGGATTAATTACACGAGTGGCTCCCATCTTTTTTGCTAGTTCTATTCTATATTCGTTTGTTTCGGTAGCTACAACATAACGAGCCCCTGCAAACTTAGCTATAGCAACACACATACTACCTATTAATCCAGAACCAGTAATCAATACATCTTCACCAACCAAAGGCCAAGAAAGAGTTGTGTGAGCTGCATTTCCAAAAGGATCCATTATAGCTAACATTTCATCAGGAATAGTAGGATTCATTTTCATAACATTCGAAGCAGGAACTACAACATACTCTGCAAATGATCCATTTTTGTTAACACCTATACCTACAGTATTTTCACAAACATGCTGACGCCCTCGACGACAATTTCGACAATGCCCACAAGCAATATGTCCTTCTCCTGTAACTCGCTCTCCTATCTCGAAACCAGTAACTCCAGCCCCTAGTTCAGCAACTCGACCAACATATTCGTGACCAATAGTCATTGGTGTTTTTATCGTATTCTGCGACCATTCATCCCAACGATAAATATGTAAATCGGTACCACAGATTGCAGATTTAGTTACTTTTATTAGAATATCATTAACTCCAATACTTGGAATATCAACTTCTTCCATCCACAACCCTCTTTCAGGTTTAGATTTCACAAGAGCTTTCATTTTATTTGCCATGGTAATATCTTTTTTTGTTTATTTCTAAATTATTATGACAAAAATAATCTATAAATAAAATTTTACGAAATAAGAATTTATCTTTTACAACAAATTTTTAAAATAAAACCTCGGTACAAGACCAAGGCTTCATCTCAAAAATTATCAACTAAAAGTTATTTTATCCACATTTTGAATGTCCACAGTTTTGACAAATAAGACATCCTTCTTGATATACTACTTCTTCAGAATTACACTCGGCACATTTTGTTCCGTTTTTCGCTTTTGTTCCATTAGGAATATATCGCTTTAGTGCTCGTTCAACTCCATTCTTCCAATTATTAATTGTTTGGTCGTCCAAACTCAACGAACGAACAAGATTAACAACTCCTTGTATCGGCATTCGATGGCGCAATACTCCTGAAATTAATTTTGCATAGTTCCAGAATTCTTCATTAAACATATGCGATAGTCCTCCAAGAGTATTTTCATATCCGTATTTATCTATATACTGGAAATCATAACGACTTCGTCCATTCTTATCTTTAACTTTTATAATCCGTCCTTTCTTTATCGATCTAGGTATCGGAAATATTTCTTCATCAGCAATTCCTGTAAAAATCTCATATGGCCTATCATCCTTAATTCCTACAAAAGCAATCCATTTTTCTGCATTATTGTTAAATCTAATAATATCTGCATCCAAAGATTTTGGTCTTTTAAATAATTTTGGATCATCTTCATCAATCTCCCTTTTATCTTTTTTATTCGAAACTAAAACTCCAGCTCTAGATCCTTCTCTATAAACGGTCACTCCCTTACATCCACTTCTCCATGCTTCTACATAAAGTTCTCCTACTAATTTTTCGCTAACATTCTCAGGCAAATTAATAGTAACACTAATTGAGTGATCAACCCATTTTTGGATTCTACCTTGCATTCGAACTTTACTAACCCAATCAACGTCATTAGATGTCGATTTATAGTATGGAGATTTTTTAATAATCGCTTCTATTTCATCATCGGACATACTTTTCACCTCTTCTGAATTGTAACCATTCACATTTATCCAGTCTAAGAATTTATGATGAAAAACATTATACTCTTCCCACGAATCTCCAATTTCATCAATAAAAGTTACTGTTGACTCAGGGTCATTTGGATTTACTTTCCGTCTACGTTTATACACAGGCATAAAAACAGGTTCAATTCCTGAGGTTGTTTGAGTCATTAAACTTGTTGTTCCTGTTGGAGCAATCGTTAGCAAGGCTATATTTCTTCGACCATACTGAATCATATCCGAGTAAAGTTGCTCATCTTCTTTTTTCAATCTGAGAATAAAAGGATTTCCTTTTTCTTTTTGTGCATCAAAAATACCAAATGCTCCACGCTCACGAGCTAAATTTACCGACGAACGATAAGCAGATAAAGCAATTGTTTTATGAACTTCTTCAGAAAAGTCAACAGCATTTTCACTTCCATACTGCAAACCTAGAGCTGCCAACATATCACCTTCGGCAGTTATCCCTACTCCTGTTCGCCGTCCTTCAACAGCTTTGTCTCGAATATTTCTCCATAGTTTATCTTCAACCATTTTCACCTCATAATCTTCTGGATCGGATGCTATCTTATCTAAAATAGCATCAATTTTTTCCAGTTCAAGATCAATAATATCATCCATCATACGCTGAGCATAACCAACATGCTCTTTAAATAGAGAAAAATTAAATTTAGCTTCGGGAGTAAATGGATTTTCGACATAACTAAATAGGTTAATCGCTAATAATCTACAACTATCATATGGGCATAGGGGAATTTCACCACAAGGATTTGTTGATACTGTTTGATATCCTAAATCAGAATAACTATCAGCAACCGACTCGTTTATTATTGTATCCCAAAAAAGAATTCCTGGCTCCGCTGACTTCCATGCATTATGGACTATTTTCTTCCATATTTTTTTAGCATCAACTTTTTGTTCAAAAATAGGATTGTCCGAATTTATTGGATATTGCTGACGATATGGTTTATTTTCAACAACAGAACGCATAAAATCGTCATCAATTCGAACCGAAACATTAGCTCCTGTTATTTTTCCTGCCTCTAATTTAGCATCAATAAAATCTTCAGCATCGGGGTGTTTACTAGAAATACTTAACATCAAAGCACCTCTCCGTCCGTCTTGAGCTACTTCTCGTGTTGAGTTAGAATATCTCTCCATAAAAGGAACTACCCCCGTCGAAGTTAAAGCACTATTTAAAACAGGACTTCCTTTAGGTCTTACATGAGACAAATCATGACCTACTCCTCCTCTTCTCTTCATTAATTGAACCTGCTCCTGATCTATTTTCATTATCCCACCATAGGAATCGGCTGGATTTTTATGACCAATAACAAAACAATTAGACAAAGAAGCTATTTGATATTTATTCCCAATACCAGACATAGGTCCTCCCTGAGGAATAATGTATTTAAAATCCTTTAACAAATTATAAATTTTCTTTTCGTCCATTGGATTCTTATACTTATTCTCGATTCTAGCAATTTCTTTAGCTAATCTTTTATGCATTTCGTCGGGATTCTTTTCAAAAAGATTTCCATACGAATCTTTTAATGCATATTTATTAGCCCATACTCTAGCGGCCAAATCATCACCCTTAAAATACTGCTTTGAACTATTAATTGCTTCATCAAAAGTATAAGTCTTTTGCTTCGATTTCTCTTTTGAAACTTTAGTCAATTTACCATCTGTAGCCATTCCTTTTGAATACATATTTAACTATTATAATTATTATGATTTATCGATTTCTAATCGTGTCTTAAAACATTACTTTGAAAATATAATGCTAAATTACTTATTGTTCTTTTTCATAACAAGAGGAAGGTATTTGTATTTTTCAACATTTACCGATAGTTATCAACTAAGTCTTATAACGCATTGAAAAGCTGACTCTTACAAACCACATACTGCATAATGAAAAAAAACTATATTAAAAAATAATGTTCATTCTTTATGTCCACATCATTTGTTAATAACCATAAAAACATAAGAACTGACAATAGATAGAGCCCAATTAAAAAAATTATTACACAAACTTTAATTATAACGCATTGCAGTTACCAATACAATAAATAAACCCCCAATACACAAGGAAAAACTACTCAATTTATGCAAACAAAAGATTAAACTCCTAATTATTTTTCGAGCAAGGCTTCCACATTTTTAAAATTACCATCAATCTTTGCCGGATTTAACTTTAATATATCACAAATAAGAGGATAAATATCTATATTGTTAATTGTCGTATGCACATAACCTTTTTTAAAAGCAGGTCCATAAGCATAAAATATTGCATGCATATCTTTATTTTTATTATCATACCCATGCGTTCCTCCCGAATAAGCTTTTTTATCAGAATATTTCAACAAACTCCACGCACTATCAGCAACAACAACAAAATCTTTAACCCTAAGACTTTTACCATAATTCAATCTGCGAGGTAAATCTTCTTTCTTCCAGACAGTAATCCCTTTTTGCTTTAACAATAACGAATATAAAGTATCATAATATTGATCTTTAGCTTCAATCGAAAACACAGGATTTCCCCCATCTACATACTCACACCAATCTTGATTAACAATATCAAATAAATGGTTTGTTTTTTCTTTAGAAATAGCTCCCATTCCGTGATCGGAAGTCACTATTACATTAATTTTATCAGCTATAGGCAAATTTGCAATTTTGTCATTTAACACCCCTACCAAACTATCTAAATACCTTACCATAGAATAAGTATTTGCATGATCAGGCCCAAAAACATGACCTACCCTATCAGGCTCTTGAACATACAACAAGATTAAATGTGGTCTTTTTTCTTCGGGTAACTTTAACCAGTCAATTACACCTTGCATCCTTCGCTCAAAAGGAACAGAATCATTGTATAAATGATAATACGAAGGAAAGATAGAATCGTGAGCTGTTTCTGATCCAACCCAAAAATAGGAAGCACTTTTTACTCCCTGCTTTTCGGCAGTAACCCAAATAGGTTCGCCGAAATAAAATTCAGAATCTTCAACTGCATTTCTATTTCTTATAGAGAAATACTTATCAATATCAGGAGCATAAAATTTATTTTGAACCAAACCATGATTGTCAGGATATAAACCCGTAGCCATTGAATAATGATTAGGAAAGGTTTTTGTCGGGAAACAAGGAATACTAGCTTCTGCTTTAACTCCTATTTTCTGGATATAGTCTAAATTAGGGGTATGCATCTTATCTGGATAATCCCAACGAAAGCCATCTAACGACAGCATTACAACATAAGGCTTGTCTTGTTCTTTCTCAATGCTATTACACGAAGAAACAAAGAGAACAATTATCGCAACTAAAAAAACATTATATCTCATATCTAATTTTTTTAAACAAAAGAAGCTGACCTTTTCAGGACAGCCTCTTTATTAACTTACATTGTATTAAAAAGTATATCGAACACCTAAACGTATTTGCCATCTAGAACTACTAACACCCGAATCATCAGGAGTATAAATATCTATTTTTTCTTCGGGCTTTTCAAATGTAAACTTAGGAGTTGTTGTCCCTGACTCGTAACCTTTAAAATCAATCAATGTCCGCGAATTTTTTCCAACATAGTACTTACGCCCCCAGTCTTTATTTAACAAGTTTGTAAAATTAAAGATATCAACTGTTAAAGTTAATTTATGCTTATACCTTCCGATATGAGTAAATAAATCCTGAGCAAATTTCAAATCAAACGAATGTTGAAAAGGAGCCCTTACTGCATTTCTTTCTGCATATTTCCCTTTTCTTTTTTTTAAATAATCATCCCCATCAATGAATGCTGACAAATTAGACCACTGCTGATCGGCCGAAACATAATCATCATCTCCTGGCTCACCTTTGTCAATCAAATTAATTTCGCTTCTACTTGCAGGAACATAAATTAAACTATTTATTCTTTCGTGATCTCCATTTAAATCACCATAATAAACATAAGAAAATGGAGACCCCGTTTGTCCATTATAAAAAAGACTAATTGTAGTTTTCAGATGCTTTACATACTCCTTGGAGTAACTTACATAACCAACTATTCGACTTTTTAAATCAAAATCGGAGTACGATAACTCTAAATCATTTAAACCTCTTACATTTTCCATATATCTCCATTGCGAAGAATTTTGTGAAGAAGTCCCGTCATTAATAGCTTTTGCTCTTCCGTAAGTATACGCAATACTTGCCGTTAATCCATTATCGAAAGGTTTTTGAAGTTGAGCAGTAATATTATAACTATATCCTTCATTTGTATTGGTTCCGAGTATTACTCTAGTATAATCATCATCAATTTCATCACCTGAAAATATAGGTCGATTATCGGCACCTGTAAGATTTTGAGTTGATTTTTCTTGGTTTACATTATAATAAAGCACATTATTCAGTGTTTTCGAATAAATTCCCTCTAATGTTGCAACCATATTCCAAGGCAATTTCTTATCAACAGCCAAATTGACTCTAAAAACCTGAGGAAATTTAAAATCCTTAGCGAATAAGTCTATTTGACCTCCATAAGGAGCATCTGCACCTCCAAAATCTTCTCTGGTATACTGATTATTCCAATCAGGTCTGAATATTATTTCTTTTCCTGGAGAACTCTTATGATTAACACCACCAATAGTTATTCCGTTGTTAGTAAATGAACCTCCGGGCCAAACCAAAGGCAAACGACTAGTAAATATACCTAAGCCACCACGCAACTGAAGCGACTGATCTCCCAGCGCATCCCAATTAAAACCAATACGCGGAGATATTAAAACTTGAGGCTTAGGCATTTCTCCTGCTCTTGCACCATACAAGTCATATCCTGCAGCCTCTAACATCGGAACAGTTACTGTATTAAAATGAGCATCCTCCTTAGGCTTATCTAAGAATATTGGCATATCAAAACGAATACCTACAGTAAGTTTCAGGTTATCACCAAATCGAATCTCATCTTGACCATACAAACCTACCTGAAGCATTTTAAATTCGGCAGCAGCCTTGGCTCCGTCTCCTGTTTTATCTCCAGGAATTAAAGAATAACCTCTTTCATATTTATAAGCTGATCTTTTATTCAAGAAATCATCGAGATTTAGATATCGATATTCTCCAAAATTCTTACGCATAAATAAATTGTATGTAGAACTAAGTTCGTTACTTGTACCAACAGTTATAGTATGCTTTCCTTTGTTTATTGTAAAATTATCTGTTAAGGTTAACACATCTTGATCTAATTGATTAGCGGTAGAATATGCCTCTGAACCGAAATAAATATTTCCTTTTCCGTCGTAAATACGAACAGTAGGAAAGTTTGGTCCATACGGATCTCTATCATCACGAACAGAAGTAAACCCTACTGTTAAATCATTTGACATTTGCTCCCAGTTACTTTTCAACTCTAAAGCGGTTGAATTTGTAACACTCGGAAAAAACTCGGCGTTTTTATAGAAGTTAATCGAATAGTTTGAAGACCCTCTAACACGCAATGCTTCATTTCTAGTATAACTATGTCGAACTAATAACTTATGTCTGGTACTAATATTCCAATCGATACGAGCAAATAATTTATTACTCTCTAATGTTCTGTTATTATTTAAATAATCTCCCGGATTATAATTGTACTCGTTTTTCAAGAAGTTAACCAAACTTGTTAAATGATCCTGAGTTGAATTTCCTAAATAATTAGAAAAATTAAAAGGTTGAGGAGTATCATCTTTTTGTTGTTCGAAACTCAAGAAATAAAATAATTTATTTTTGATAATTGGTCCACCAAATCGGAATCCATAAGTTTCTGATTTGAAGTCGGGCAATTTTTCACGATCTTCTTTAGTAATACTTGTTGGGGTTTTACCTGCCAAAGATTCGTTTCGGATGTAATAATAAGCAGAACCTTCGATTTTATTTGTTCCGCTTCGAGTTACAGCATTAATTCCAGCTCCGGCAAATCCACTAAAACGAACATCATAAGGAGCTAAGACCACCTGAAATTGTTCGATAGCATCCATACTAAACGGAGTACCTCCTGTTTGTCCACCGTTGGTTCCGGTAGACGACAAACCAAACACATCGTTATTAACCGCGCCATCAACCGATATTGAGTTGTATCGATTGTTAATTCCAGCAATAGAAATAGCTCCATCGTCGCGCACACTAGCTTGAGGGGTTAATCGAGTAAAATCAGAAAGGTCTCGATTTATAGAAGGAAGAGCACTAATCTGATCGCGTCCAACTACCGTTTCGGCTCCTGTTCTATTTCCATCAATCACCCTAAAGTCTTGAACTCTTTTAGCAGAAACAATTACCTCATCGAGGTCGATTGCTGTTTGACTCATAGTTACATCTAAACGAAAAGTTTGGCCTAAGTTTAAAAAAATGTTTTTTCGGACATAATCTTTAAACCCCACAAAAGAAACGGTTATCTCATAAGGCCCTCCGACATTCATATTATATAAATTATAATATCCATCTACATTTGTTATTCCTGCAAACTTAGCACCTGTAGGTTTGTGAACAGCAATAACATTTGCCCCTGGGAGAGATTCTCCTTTTGTATCAACAACTTTACCATTCATTGCCGAGGTTGTTGAACTCTGCGCAAAACAAAAATGCGTCAATAAAGTTAAACCCAAGATTAAAATCAAAGATTTACTTGTTAAAATTTTCATAATAAAACTGATTTTGGTTCATTAAAATATTTTCTTAGTAAAAAACAATAAAAATATTGTTAAAAGAGTAGTACAATATACCGACAATATTAAGTTTGTGTTAAATATAAAGAGCAAATATATCAACACTACCACTACCTAAAGGCACACGACAAGCCCCCCAAAAAAACAAGGATAGACAGCCATCGCTAATTTTACTACTAAAAAATGTTAATAAACTATTAGCTTACTATTGTTCTGAATTATTCTCGAAAAGGATAAATGGGTATTTCTTTCGTAGTATTTGTTTTTTCTCCGCCAGTTTTTGAATGAATTTAGCATGTGCTTTTGTTTCGGTATTAAAGGGGCGATGTTTTTCGGCACGAACAATTTTCTCGACTTCTTTTAGGATTTGTATTGTTTCTAATTCGAAATACGTATTAAGAAAATTTGCCCAGATGTACTCAATAGCATCTTTAGATGGATGTAACATATCGCTATCGTAGAAGCGATAATCGCGCAAATCATCCATCATTATTTCGTAAGAATTAAAGTATTCGATATTTTCGAAAGCATCTTTTAAGCGATGTACTGCCAAAATAAGCGTTGATTTGCTCAATTGATTTTCGACAGCTCCATCTTTCCAGTGCCTGACAGGGCTTACTGTGAATATAATTTTAACCTGAGGATTAAATTTATTAATTTTTTCAACAAGACTTTTCCATGCAGAATAAATTTCGTCGACACTTAATTTTTCTCGCTTAAACTCTTTGCTTGGGATTTTATGACAATTCGAAACTATTTTACCTGTTTTTATATACTTGTAGACCCATGCTGTCCCGAATGTAATAATTATGTATTTTGTTTTTTGGAAAAATTCTGAAGCATTGGACAAAGTATTATTAATATTATGCAAACAAGATTCTTTATCCATATCAGAAAACTCAGTATCGTGAAAAAAACTATAATACATTTCGTTATAATACCCTAAATCGGATTGGGACAATTGTTTTTTATCGAGCAACAACTCGATGCTTTGTTTTACTGAACTAGGATTATACAATACACCAAAAGGATTAATGAGAGTAGGGAATTTTAGTTCGTACAATTTACGTCCGATGTTTTCGGTAAAGCATGATCCCATGAACAATACAGGAGTATGGTAATTTATCTTGTTTTCGGAAAGTTTAGCCGATATTATTGTTCTAAAATTACTCATTTGTTTATTTTTTGGTAGTTTACTTTATAGTTTTTGCAATCCAATGAGTTATAAATTCGAATACTTGATCTTTATTGATTTCGTTGTGTAATTCGTGATACATTCCTTTCCATACTTTGTATTCTATATTTTTATCTTTTTCGATTGCTTTATTAAAGAACTCGTTGCTTGCTTGTATTGATGTTATGCGATCGCTGTCGCCATGTTGGATTAAGATTGGAATGCTTATTTTATCTGTGTTTTCGAGCACCCATAAACCTGCTTTGTATACTTCGGAAAACATTCGGGCAGAAATTTTACCGTGAACAAGAGGATCGTTTATGTAAGTATCAACAATTTTCTCGTCGCTAGAAAGAGATTCGAGCTCAAGGTTGGATTTTTGGGTAAATTTAGGATACAAGCGATTCATTACACCCAATAAGAACATTTTAACAGGAGACAATTTAAAAGCCAGTTTATACCATGGTGATGAAATAATGGCAGCATCTAAGTTTGACTGTCGTTTTAAAATATAATTGGCAACAATATTTCCTCCCAAGCTATGTCCGTATATAAGTTGCTTGGCATTAGGAAAAAGCTTTCGGCTTTCTTGAATCAGAGTATCAATATCGTTTAAGAAATCGTTGTATTCGTCTACATATCCTCTTCGTCCATCTGATTTTCCGTGACCTCTGTAATCGATAGCATGAACGGCATATGATTTTTCGGCAAATTGTAAAGCCCACTGATTATATCGCTCGCCATACTCGCCAAAACCATGAACTAGATTAATAACCGCTTTAGGGTTTTCGCTTGATTGCCATAAATATCCCGAAAGTTTAATTCCGTCGATTGAAGTATATACCTTTGATTTATAATCCATCTTGAAAATCTAAATTTTTATCAAAAATACAAATCTTTAGACAAACTTCCCGTTAGTTGCTCAGACTTCCTCGTCAGTTGCTCAAAGCTTCTGGTGGGTTGCTCAAAGTTCCTCGGCAGTTGCTCAAGGTTGCTGATTGGTTGCTTAAGCTTACTGGTGGACTGCTCAGACCTCCTCGGCAGTTGCTCAAGGCTACTAATGGGTTGCTTCGAAGCATTCTTGTATTATAGCAAGTTAACTAGGCTATCTTTTACTTTTTCGGCGAATCTAATACAAGAATTATTCATTTTTATAAATCTCTCATCTTGAAATTCATTTGGTATAAATATTTCTCTACTAAAGTCTTTTGTAAAGTACAGAAGGTTGTTTCTGGCTGTCGGCAAGCTTCCATCCTTTTTATAAGCCTTGAAAATGAGATTAGTGAAAAATTAAATCAATTAAAGTGTAAAAAACAACGAACAAAGTTGGAACAACTGTGTTTTTTAGGTCGAAACGCATAGGAATAGCTAGATATAAGTAGCAAGATGTGAGTAATTAGATATGAGTAGCAAGACACAAGTAGTTAGACATAAGTAGCAAGACGTGAGTCGTTAAATATGAATATTAAGTACTGAAATTTAAAGAATGAAGGTTGTTTCGTATTAGTTCTAAATAATTCTCTCTTTTTTGAACAAAGTTTTAAGTATTCTGTAGTATTTAGTGATCAAGCTATAAAATAAATTCAATTATGAAAAAACAACTACTTTACACAAACCCGAGGTATTATAAGTTGCTAAAGAAGTACCGCAATTTATATGTAAGGATGAAAGAAATGTTTCGTAACGGGACATTTTTTCAGCTTGAGATACGAACCCGCAACACTCTTTTCAGGAAATTTAAATTACTATACTCTCGAATAACTAAAATACAACTATCTACAGGGATTAAAACAGCTGGAGTAGCAATGGCTTTTTCTTTAATTAGTACTGTAACATCGGCTCAAAGCAACAACGTAGAATGGCGAGAAGTAAAAAAAGGAACTGATGTATTCAATTCGGGTTTCTCGCATGGAAATAGAGCGATTATTAAGTTTATTGATATTGATGGTGATGGTGATGAAGATATGTTTCTGGGTGGAAATTCGGGAAAGTATACATATAAATTTTACCGTAATCAGGGGCTAAGTGCTAATGAAAGATTTGTTTTCGACGATCATACTGTTGATACATTGAGTGTATTACCTCTTAGTTTAAACATTAATACCTTACCTCCACACATTGCTTTTATAGATAACGATAACGACAACGATTTGGATATTTATGCCACAAACCCCAACAACTCGGGAGCTATTTTGTTTTATAAAAACACCAGCAGTGGCGATACTTTACGATTTGAACTTACCACAGGAACCGAAAACAAATTCAGCACCTACAGCTCAATCCATTCGATTGCTTTTGCCGATATCGATGCCGACAATGACATAGATGCATTGCTTTTAACCGAAGGTGACACAATAAGATATTTCAGATATGCTACCGATACTTTTGTCGAACAATTAGAAGCAACCAATCCTTTTTCGGGACTTACTCTCGAAAACCCTACCATAGATTTTAAAGACCTCGACGGAGACAACGACATTGACGCCATTGCTCACGATTGCAACGATTTGGTTTTTCTTGAAAATACTTCGCCCGGAGGACAACAACAGTTTACAATAAACACTACTGACACTATAATAAGAGGAACCTCTGGAGAGCATTTATATCCGGTATTTGCCGATTTA
>JAKSCO010000360.1 GCA_022360575.1 Bacteroidales bacterium
AGAAGCGTAACAACTTCGGTGCGTTTCTTTTTCATTTCGGCAACGAATGTATACATGTGTTCGATGCGTTGTTCTACTGTCATCATAGGCCATTCTCCGGCTCCTCTATCGTATGCATTTACGGCTGAGTTTAGAACCTCTAAAGCTTCGGTTGATGTCATTAATGGGTATTTTCCAATTAATTTTTGTTGGCTTTGCGATTTGTTATTAATGCATATAGGCGAGAATACATCTAGCATTTTCCCTTTCCACGAACGTATTTCGCCATTTATTAAATATCTATCCTGAATAATAGTTTCTTTTAATCTGTAGTTTGAATGTATATCTTCCTCGCGAGGAAAGATATTTTTTATTTGTTTCTCTCTTGTCATAAGTTTTACTTATAAAAAGTTAATACTAGTATTTACTGTTGTAGTTACAATGTATCTGTTTTGATTAACAATAATTACAAAAGAATGTTTTGTAGATTTGCAATAAAATACTTATAAGATAAAGATTCGACAAACAAGAAAAACAGACATTTTGGCAGGTAAAGTAGGCTCCTAAGAGTTTAAATGGGCTCCTAGCCGTCAAAATGGACATCTTGGCAGTTGAGTTGAGCTCCTAGCGGTCAAAATGGACTCCTAGACAGTTAGAATGGGTTCCTAGCCGTCAAAATGGACTCCTAAACCGTCATAATGGGTTCCTAGCGGTTAAAATGGTCTCCTAGAAGAAAAAATGGTCTCCTAAAAAATTTACACAGATAACTTGGTTGTGCTTTTTTTGTAATATCTCGAGTTTAGTAGTATTTTTTGTTTTTTTTCTATGAAACTGTCTCAATTTTTGTGTAAAGATTAAAAATACTAATGTATATTTAAATAAGTTGTATCCAATTAAAGAATGATGAATAGATTTGATTTTAATAATGATTTAAAGAATGAAATAGTTAATATTTTGAATAAAGATGGAATTAAGATTTCTTTGAATCAAAATATTCAGAAGATATTAATTGATTTTTTTAATTTAAAGTCAAAGATTTTAGAACCTAAAAAGAGAGAAGTGTTTATTATTCCAGCTTTCAAAGAGCAAATTAAAGGACATCACAAAGAGAAAGAGATTTTGACAATTATAAATTATGCTCGTGAAGGTGAAAATCTTAATAGCTTTCAGTCACATCGGATTATTCAATCAAAACAAATTGACCATTTGGCTAATGAATGGAATATATTTCATTTTCATTTATCCTTAGAGGCAGATAAGAATCCTAAATTTGTTAAACGAGGAGATTTGCTGTTATTTGCTTATGTAGAAGTAGATTATATAGTTTTTCTTGGTGTTGCTAGGCATAAAGATTCATTTAGTGATATTAAATGGTTAGAAATATTACAAAGTAATTTTCCTCAACTTCTTGAGAAATACTTACCGCCTGATTTGCTAGAGATAGAACACAACTTTAGTAATAGCGAAAGAAAAGAGGCTTGGGAAAGTGGTGTTTTGGCAGGATTTATAAAATTAAACGGTAAAACTTATTTTAGTCCAGGATTTGGAAAAGTAACAAGTGGATACAATATACAGGTAGTGATGCAGAGTAATCATATTCTAAATTGGATTACTCAGATAGGTGATATAATTCAAAAAAGTAATGATGATAAAATAAGCCAAAATGATTATTTGAAATTGAGGTTTGGGCATAAATCTTTGGAGATATATGATAGTAATGAAGAAAGCGTTTTGGTTGAATTTCCTAATTTGGTGATAAATAATAAAATAACTGGGAACAATAATGTATAAAAATAAAAGCTGAGATAGTAGTAATAACTTTAAGCGATTTAACTCGAGTCAACTTTCTTGTAACTTGACAAGAAAGTACCACGTAATTGGCTACTGTTCTTATATGAGTTGTTTAAGAGCTAATCCAAATTAATTGAAAATAATATATTCTAAAAAACCTTCGCTATAATACCTAAATAAAAGTTTTTCTTGTGATTTTTTATCTTTATTCCATTCTTTACTTATTTGAGTAAGTAAACGCAAACCTTCTTTATCGAGTAGCTTTATGAGTTTTTTATTCTGTTTTCGTTCGTGTTGAGACATTGTAGTTACAATATCATAGGCTTCTACCCAATCTTGTAAATCTTTCCAAGTTTTATCACTAATAGTTGTTTCTTCTTGTAAAAGATATTCACCTTCGTAATTAAATAGTCCGGTTGAATGAACATCTGCCCAAACTTTAATTTCCATTTTCAGTTAAATTATTTTGGATTTATTGTTCGGCAAGAAATTCGTATTCGAGTATTTGTCTTAGTCTATTGGGTCCTATATTTGTTTCGAGGCTTTCTTCTTTGGCAAACGAAATAGCTCCAGTTTCTTCGGATACCAATACAACAACAGCATCGGTTTTTTCGGTAATACCTAAAGCTGCTCTGTGTCTCATTCCGTACTGAGCAGGTAAATCGACGCTTTCGGTTGATGGAAGTACGCATCGAGCAGCTGCTATTCGGTCTTCTTTTATTATTACTGCTCCGTCGTGTAAAGGACTATTTTTAAAGAAAATACTTTCGAGTAAGCGACTCGAAGTGTCGGCATTTAAAACATCGCCTGTTTTTATAAAACTTAGCAAATCTGATTTTTTAGAAATCGCAATTAATGCTCCTGTTTTCAGAACCGACATATTTGAACAGGCATTAACAATAGCTTCGATATTTATTTGTTTTTCGTTTTTTTCGCCAAAAGCAAATAAATTTTCGAAAGAAAATTTGCGAGTACGTATATAGCGTGTAGTTATTATTAATAAAAATCTTCGTATCTCTTGCTGAAAAACAATTAGTAGAGCAATAACACCAACCCCAATAACCTGACCCAAAATACTACTAAGCAAACTCATATTTAAGGCTTTTACGAGCAACCACAATAAATAAAGAGAGAAAATCCCAATAAAAATATTTATAGCTGTGGTTCCGCGTATCAAATTGTATATCTGATAAAGCAAGAAAGCTACTAGTAGTATATCAAGAATATCTAAAAATCGTATTGTTATAAAGGCTGTAAGCATATATTGCTAGTTTTATATCTAGAATTTACAATTTATTATTTTTAAAATCCATTCGGAAAAGCTTTTAAATTTGTTTTTATTAAACGCTTTTCATGTAACAAATGTAATAAAATTACACCGAACTTAGAGTAGTTCTTGTTTGGAGTAAGCAAAATCAGAATATATCTTTGCTGTTGAATTTTTATAAAATCTACTTTCGTGTAAGGATATAATTTTACTGTAATCATCTACGAAGATTTAAGAGTAGTTTTATAATACCCAAAGAAAATCAAAAAATTATTGATAAATTAATAAGAACATGGGGTTGGAAGGTAGAAGATTATAGTCCAGATGCAAAGTTCGATTCGCATAAATACAAAATTACTTTCAATAAAGACAAAACCGGCATAATAGGCGGTTTTAATATATAGTGGGTAAACCCACAAGTCGCAACCGAGCTTGTGAGCTCAACGAAGTTAAACTTGCGGGATTGGGGAATAAACTTCGTTTTTATAATTTTTATGTTCAATTTTTTTCAAAGGGCTTTATCTATTTTCCTTTTTTCTAATATAGTTAAAAACTACTTTCTACTTTCGACAAAGTTTATTCATCTTCGATTCATGAGATCGCTTCGCTGAGTTGAGACTTTGCCGAGCGGGGTTTTGTGTAATCAGCGATTTTGGGCTTAACTCACTATTGATTTTTTTGGTATAAAACGAAGCTTAAAACAAGTATAGTCGCAATAAACTGCGACTATATAAGTAATAAGTGTTATATATTGTAGTATTCGAACTAAAATAAGTTTCGGAATAAGTTTCGAATAGATTCGGACTTTTCTAATTCATCAGAGTCTTTTTCCTGTTCTTGGAGTTCATCCATTTGTCCTTCCTCAAACAGTTTTATTTTTCGTAAAAACTGAGCTAAATTCTGATCGGTTGCAATAATATATCTGTAAGGTGTTTCTTTGCGTAGAGTTTTTAATTTACGGTTTCGTTTTTTTAGTTTTTTAATAACAGCCATAAATCCATCATTATTCGATAAAACCTGCATTACACCACGCGAGTACGAAAAATAATAATAGTTCTTATTAGGCAACTTGATATAAAATTTGAATAAATCTCCACTACGCCTTTTTATTATTTGCATATAACCATCAACATATCTGTTTACAGGTTTATTATTAATTGTAGCAATTCCTATTTTATGATAGTTTAAATACATTCCCATAGAGGTGTGCCATTGTAACTTTACATTACCAAGCAAGAATGTATGTCGGGTAGGTTCGGGTACAGTGGCTTTATCGCCATATAATAAAATTTGATTATTAAATTTATTGTAAACAGGAAAACCAACCAGTTCGGTCATGTTCTTTTTGAAAAATCTGGAACTCATATTCATTTCGCTCAAATCCTGGTTCGATCTAATATCATTAATTAATGAATCGAGAGCTACACCCGAAAAGAAAAAATCTAACGGAAGAACTAGTTCTAATTTCACTTCGTTAGGTTCGAGCATATGATTAACAGAACCTGCCGGAGATAATTTCACTTGTCCCAACTCAATTCCTAAATTAACTTTTCCCTCAGAATGTTGTAAACACAAATCGCGTTGCAAGCTAACCAAACTACCTACAGTATCTATATCTCGGTGTTTCGATTTTTGAGCAATTGTATATTTGTTTGCTTTCTTGTCGAAATATAAATGTCCGGTCGCTCTTACCAATGCTTCGTCGTTGGGGTCTCTTCTGCGTTCGAGAAAACGCGAATAAATATGCGACGAATCTTTTGTTATAAACGAAGCAGCAAATAAATTCAACCCACTCATACTATTGGTCGACGAATCGATAGGTATATATATATCATTGGGGTTAATGTCGGTGTTAAATTGAGCAAAATACACTCCATTACGAGGGCAATCGTGATCTATTTTAACTCCACCTTTAAAGGTTAAAAACTCATGCGAGGCATTTAGTGTTACATCGCCTTTGTAATGATATACCGGACTAAGAGTAAAATCTTCGTTTGGATCAATTTTGCTTTTAGCTATTGTATGAACTACCGAATCGACAGAAATATCGGTAAAATGAATAACTTGTACATCTTTATTTTCGTCGACATAATCATAGTCTCCTGATCCGAAATAATCGTAACGTCCTCGAATATTTATTTTTGCATTATATATTTTATGCAATTTGGTTTGAGTATTAGCAATTACAGTTGAATTGTACAGAGTATTTATTTTTGCTAAAGTAGCTACCTCAACATCTTTTTTGTCGGGATAAATAAAAGCATCAGCAACTCTGATGTATTCAACCTCGTGAGCTCGAATAGTACTATCTCTGAGAGCATATGTAGCATGTGTCGAGATAAAACGAATAGAATCTTGCGCTTTGTGTGTCGACATGTAAAGAGCTCCCGGAAAATCATCATCTTTTAAATTGATAAATTCACGAACCTTTTCGGATGTTGTATTCGGATTTACCTTAGGCGACGATTCAATATCAATTTCGTCGTTTGCAATATCCCATTTAAACTGATCCATATAGGTTAAATACAAATTTTTCTTAAACTCAGCAATTGTAAAATCTTCGTTTGATTTGAAATCTCCTTCGTTTTTAAAAAAATCAACTTCGCCCTTTAAGTTATCGGTAGTAAACGTAAAGTCATCTTTCTTTAAAGTTTTCAGTTTAAAAGTGGTTGTATCTGTACTAAACGAATGCGATTTTATTTCGAAATGATTCGAGCTAAGCTCTGCTTTTTCTAAATCCATAACTCCCCAAGCAGTTAAACCAGTAGGTTTTAAAACAAGATCTCCAGAAAGATGCGAGTTGTTGTCGAAAAACTCAAATGGAGCTTCGGTTTGTTTGGCATGCATAATATCTTTTTTCGGATACCATTCAATATCAATATCTGTAGCAACTATATGTGGATATTCTATTCCTGTGGTAGTTTTTTGCATTGTATAATTCTTTGCATGAATTATTGTCGAGTCGGGAAAAAACAAAACACTATCGGTTTGTGCCGATGAGGTTAGATAATGTAAGGTTCCCGATCCTTTTAAACCCTGATTGCTTAAATGGATATAATTTTCGTAAGTTCCTTTTCCGTCGTACAGAGGAAATCCCTCGGGTGGTGTTGAGCGTTTAAATCCCATCGAATAGTCGTCTTGTACCGATATCTTATCGCGAAAAGGAGGGAAAATTCCGGCAGATGTAAATTCGCCATCAAAACTTAAACCTTTAGTTGTAAAGTTATCCAAACTATCAATTACAAATGGATCTAATTCGAAAAAGAAATTGTCTCTTTCGTAAACCCCATTAAAAATATCATCGCTATCATAATACACAAACGAATTTTGGTCACTATTAAATATAGGATATTCGCTTAAACTTTCTCTTCCCGATTTGTTATGAGGTTTATCAATCAATAAGTTTCCGGTAATGGTTTGTATACTATTTTGAATATGTTCTAATATAGGATTATTATACATGTCGTATTCGTCTGTAGCTACTTTTATAGTTAAAGAGTCGATATTAAACATATTAATTTTAAATGTGTCGTAACTAAAGTAAAAATTATCTCCATAGAAATTAAATAAACCCGCATTAATGGTTCCATCAAATGTAAAATCCCTATTCTTTTTCATGGTAATACTATTTTGTCGGGGATATATAGCTACTTGTTGCGAATCGGACAAAAATATAGACGGAATCCCATTGATTTCAAGATCGAAATTCGAAAGATCAATTACACCATTATGTTTTAATTCGCGAGTTACAGAGTTAAAATTAATAACATCAAAATCAATTTTTCCGAATCGAGCATCGATAAAGTCGTATAGTTTTTTCTTTGTTATAGCCTGATCTTCATCGGTATCGTAAAAAATAAAACCATCAATACTTAAAAACATAAGCATTTGTTTTATTTGGTAATCGTCGTATCCTAAATGATGAGCAAGCTCTACACCCGAAAAATTTTCGGAGTTTATTTTCTTACAAAAATGTTTTATTGCAATTAAAGGATGAAAGTCGTCTTGCATCATAATTCGTTCGAACTCTTGCAGATTATAGAAGTTAGATGAAGTAAAAACTCCATTTCCGATTGCTGCCCCTCTTTTTTTTGTAAGATATATTTTGTCTTCGTCGGTTCGCCATAGCAAGCGATCGAAATTCATTGTTATGTTATGATACGAATCAAAGTAAGGACTTTTAGAAACAATTCGATCGGATGGATGTAATGAAATTTCTTTGGTTTTAATAGTGTAATCGAAAGCAATTCCCGGATGATAAATAGAATCGTTTCTCATAAAAAGAGTTACCTGTGTATTGTTAGAAATAACTCGTTTTTTCCTGAAAACGAATAATTTCGATTTTGCTGTTAAAATTGTTGTGTCTTCTTTGATTATATGAATATAAGCAGGATTGTCTTTATCTCCCGATCCTAAAAGCTTAGATCCTTTCATCGAAAATCCCCCATCGTAATTGATATTAGGATAGATGTCTTCGACAAAAAAACGTTTTTTATATGAACTAAATTCTGGATAAATAGCTCTGTCGGGCTTGATAATATTAACTACATGATCGGTTAATACTCCTTTTGCAGGTTCTTTAAAATAAATTTTATTTATAAAAGTTACCGAGTCGGCACTATATCCCGATCGTTTAAGGTCTATTTCATAATTGCTTAATTGAGCATTAATATCTTCTTTTGGATAGCCTGCTCGTTCCCATGTTACGGTACCTTCTTTTCCTTTCCATGTATCACTTAAAATGTAATAATCGCCCGATGTCTCGAAAATATTAATCGAATCTTTTTTAATCTTACAAGTTAAATCTGTTTTAGGAAATTTTATCTTTAAAACCCCATTTGTAATTATCTCGTAGTTGTTGGTGTTTATATACCACGATGTCGAGTATGTTTTATAAAGGGCTTCATCAACCAGAAGTGTTTTTATATGTTTAAAATAATTGGTTAAAGCCCCCAGAGGGTGTTTCTGGCTTTCGAAAATATAGAATATCCCTTTTTCCCAATTATCATAATGTTTCATAGCTTTTTCTGAACTATGAAACACCATCACCAAATCGAGGTATTTTCTAAAATGTGGATTTCTATTTGCTTTATTCGAAAGTAGAAAGTTACAAATAGTAATAAATCGATTCATTACCGATTTCGAAAAATATCCATTTTCCCATTCATCAACAAAAGCTTCTAAACTATCTTCTTCTATCTCTGTTATATTTCGATCCATAAATTTTTCGAACTGATCGATAAAAACAGCTGTATCTTGAGCAAATTCTTTTAATTCTTGTGCTGATACTGTTTGAAATATCAAACTAAGAAGGACAGTGTTTAAAAATACAATAATGAATTTTTTCATGTGTTTATATTTTTCTTTAATTGCTATTTGTGCTTTTTATTGTTTGTAACGAAATGTTTCTTAGTAAGAAACCATGCTTAAATAATTGTACAAACAATATATTTTGTGCATGGTTTTGTTTTATTTCGAAATTACATTTTTGTAAATCGAGCAGCTATCCAGCTATTTTTTTCGATATGACTAATGTAATCTAATCTATTGGTATCAGTTTCTGTTTTTATCATAGGCAAATCTTTATCATACAATCCGCTTAACAATAATACACCACCCGATTTTAATACTTTTGCATAGTTCTTAATATCATCCATTAATATATTTCTATTAATGTTAGCAATAATTACATCAAATTGTTGATTTGTTAAAAGCGAAGCATCTCCTTGCAAGACTTTAATATCGGAGCAATTGTTTTTCTGTACATTCTCAACAGCATTGTTGTATGCCCATTCGTCAATATCAATTGCAGTGATATCTGTAGCTCCTTTTAGTTTAGCCAAAATTGCAAGTACCCCTGTGCCACATCCCATATCTAAAACATTTTTACCTTGCAAATCAAGATCAAGGATGGTTTTTAGCATTAAGAATGTAGTTTCGTGGTGTCCTGTACCGAACGACATTTTAGGCTCGATAATAATCTCATATTCGCACTTAGGTGTGTTGGTATGAAAAGGAGCTCTAATTATACATTTTTGCTCAACAACAATTGGCTCAAAATTACTCTCCCAAACCTCATTCCAGTTTTGAGTTTCTATAACTTCCCATTCGTAAACAATGTCAGTATCTGCTATTTGATTTGCCTGAAGCTGATTTACTTTTTCTAGATCGAAGAATTTCTCCAGAATATAGGCATTAACACCTTCTTCTGTTTCGTCGTAGCTTTCGTAACCAATTTCATTTAACTCGGCAATAAGAATATCTGATATTGTTCGGACATCTTTTGCTGCAATCTTACATCTTAATTCGATATAATCCATTATTTATAAATATTAAAAAGATTTAGCAATTTCAATAAAATCATTCGCTTTTAACGAGGCACCTCCAATTAAACCTCCATCAACATCAGGATTCGAAAACAATTCTTTTGCATTTGTAGGCTTACAGCTACCTCCATATAATATAGATATATTATTTGCTGTTTCGTTGTTATACAATTTAGATACAATATTTCTGATAAACTGATGCATTTCTTGTGCTTGCTCCGAGCTTGCTGTTTTTCCTGTTCCTATAGCCCAAACAGGTTCGTATGCTATGATTATATCATCAATTTGTTCCTCCGAAATATCTTTAAGCATTCCGTGTATTTGTTTTTCTATAACATCAAAGTGTTTGTTATCTTCTCGTTCTTGAAGTACTTCGCCACAACAAATAATAGGTTTTAATCTATTGTCAATACATATCTTGATTTTTTCATTAATCAGTTCGTCGGTTTCGTTATAATAAGTTCGTCTTTCCGAGTGTCCTAAAATAACGTATTCTGTATTTGTTGATGTTAGCATTTCGGGCGAAATTTCGCCAGTATAAGCTCCATTTATTTTATTCGAACAATTTTGTGCTCCTAAGCCAATTTGTTTATCCGAAAGTATAGTTCCCGCTTCGTTTAAAAAGATATAAGGAGGAGCAACTATAAGTTTTACATTCTGTAATTCTTTACTTTTCTCTTTTATTTCTTTAATCAATTCAATTCCTTCAGGAAAAATTTTATTCATTTTCCAATTTCCTGCTACAATATTTTTTCTCATGTGTAAATGATTTTTAATGTAATCTATTATCAAAAATAAGAAATTATAAGCTTCATGAGTTTATATATTTCTTAAAAATTAATTTAATCGTACTCGTGGATCTAATACAGCATATATTATATCAACCAAGGTGTTTATAATAATAAACACAATTGATATAGTTAAAACGCATCCCATAATAACCGGAAAGTCATATTTGTTTAGCGAGTCAACAATAATATAGCCTAAGCCTTTCCAACCAAAAATATATTCGACAAAAACAACTCCTGCCATTAAAGAAGCAAACCATCCTGATATAGCTGTAATAACCGGATTTAGTGAGTTTTTTAAAGCATGATTCAAAATAATTTTACTAAACGAAAGCCCTTTGGCTTTTGCTGTCCGAATATAATCTTGCGATAAAACATTTAACATCGAATTACGCGATAATTGAGTAATAATAGCCAAAGGCCTAATTCCTAACGTAATTGTTGGTAGTATTAAATTTTTCAACCTTAAGTGAATTCCTTCTCCCAAATCATCAATTTCATAAATATTTCCAGTAAGATTCAATCCAGTTATATCGCCTAAAACAAAAGCAAATATCCATCCTATTAGTATTGCTGCAAAAAACGAAGGCAGCGACATTCCAAATGCAGAAAACAAAAGACTTACTCTATCAAAAAAACTATCTTTCTTAATAGCTGCAATAATGCCTATAAAAATCCCTAATATACTAGCAAATAAAATCGATACTAAAGCAAGAATAAATGTATTAGGCAATGTTTCGGAGATAATTTCCGAAACAAGTTTCCGACTTTGATAAGAACGACGTAAATATGGTGTTTTTAAAACCAATCCCGATTGTTTAAATTCGATTAGTTCTACACAATTATACTCTTCTTTATTTAGGTAGAAATAACTATTCTTATTGTTTAAATTATGTATTGATATAGGCGATAAATCATTAATATATTTTACATATTGCATTCCTTTCGATTTATCTAACCCCAATTCTTTTCGTATCGATTCGATGGTTGATACATCCGATCGCTGACCCAGCATCATTTTTGTAGGATCGCCAGGTAAGATATTGAATAGAAAAAATACAATACTAACAACTCCCCATAAAATGAGGAGTGCATAAAAAAAACGTTTTATCGAAAATTGTATCACTACAATTAATTTTAGTTTCTGGCTAAAGCTCTATCTGCTTCTGTTTCTTTGGTATTGTTATATGCCGAGTTGTTTATATAATTTGTTTTTATCTCATCAAAATTAGGAATGTTATTATAATGCCATTTAGCAATAACAGTTCCGTCTTTTAATAAAACAAGACCCGGGTTTGCTCTTACAATTGTTTTTAAAGTAATCTCATCGGTATTATAAAATAAATACGGAGCATGAGTTTTGTCTTTAAATTCTGAAATCTCTGAACTAACCGATGATGTCATACAAATAAATTCGCATTTAGATGATTCAATAGCACCAAGAGCAAATTTATTTATTTCACTAATCCTCGATACGTTTGTTTTTTCCAAATCGTGAGTAATAAGCATAAATATAAATTTATTGCTATTAAGAACCGATTCGGTTATATCATCTCCATCTAATGTTTCAATAGTAAAATCATGAATTGGCGGAACATAACCTTCTGATATTAGTTTGTTTTCTGTCGAAATCCATTGCCAAGTAGAATCAGGTAAATTTTGCATGTCAAATTCTTTTTCTACTCCATCTTTTTTATAAACCAAAATGGTTTCGTATTCGGCTGTAGGTGCTCCTTCGGGGATTTCCATTTTCTCAGGAATATAAGTCCCTACTTTATAAGGTCTGAAATCAATTACCGGAAGGTTGTAATAACAATATACCGATATCATAATGCAAAATATCGAAGGAATTGCTAAAATACCCCATTGTTTAGTAGCTTTCCATTGCACCTCAAATTTATCTTTATGCATAAACAAAAAGATTGTAAAAATCATTAAAATAACGTTTTTACCAAAAGTTTGCCAGTTGGTCATTATAATAGCATCACCAAAACATCCGCAATCGGTAACCGGATTATAAATAGCAAGAATAAAAGTAAGAATGGTAAAGAAACCCATAAACAATGTCAATGTCCAGATTGTTAATTTTCGTCGTGTCCCTAACAATAGCGAAACACCTATAACAAATTCGATAGCACTTAGTACAATTGCTAATGGAAAAGCCAAAAACGAAAGAAAATCCATTCCGAAAGCTTCAAAATAATCAACAAATTTGTAGGTCGATCCTAGTGGATCTACGGCCTTTACAAATCCAGAAAAAATAAAAACAAGTCCAACTAAGACTTTACTGATATTATTTAATAATTTCATAGTAATATTTAAATTTTATAAAATGTTCTCCGATTTTAAAAGTTTCAAGATTTTACTAAATATCTCGTCCGATGTTTCAATTTCGCCCTTTTTATTTGTGCAATCAATAATCTTCAGATTTTTATCTTTTTTTACTTCACGTAAATACACATTACGAACTTTATCTTGGAAATCTATATCTTTTTCATGAATATCATCTTTTCCTTGCAAGTAGTCTCTGTCGTCGCCTTGACGCTGATTTGTTAAATTTTTCTTAGTAAACTCAAAAGGGACATTTAAAAATATACTTAAATTAGGTTTCGGAATTTTAAAATAATTGTATTCTAAATCCAAAATCCATTCGGTTAATTTCTCGATTTCTTCGCTTTTATCAAGTTTCGCACACTGAAAAGCAATATTCGAATACACATACCTATCAACAACAACAAGCTTGTCGCTATCAATCCATTGTTTTATCATCGCCTTAGCGTCATTTCGATCGCCTGCATATATAAGTGCTATCAGATATGGATTTACCGTATTAATATCACCTAACTCGCCTCGCAAAAAACGCGATATTAAATCACCATAAACAGGCGAATCTGTTCTCGGAAAATGTAAATATTCGTAATTTACATTGTTCTCGCTAAAATATGCTCTGAGTTTCTTTAATTGAGTAGATTTTCCCGAACCATCCAATCCTTCAATAACTATAAATTTCATTTTCTACCAATCAATTTGTTTTGTGTGTAACAAATAATTATTTCTATTAAATCAATATTTTGCAACATTCTATTACTACTTTTGTAGTGAAATAAAAACATAGCAAAATGCAGCCTAAAGATACATTTTTTTCGCCAAAAAAGACTATTAATTGCCGGGGCGAATTATTAGATTTAACCTTACCTAAGGTAATGGGAATTGTAAATATCACTCCCGATTCGTTTTTCGACGGAGGAAAATATACGAACAACGAAGTTTTAATTTCGCAGATAGACAATATGTTACATAATGGTTGTCATATTTTAGATATCGGAGCATATTCTTCGCGTCCCGGAGCCAAAGATGTTTCACAACACGAAGAACTAAAACGATTGACATCTGCATTAAATATAATTCGTAAAAAACATCCCAAAGCAATTATATCGGTCGATACTTTTCGTGCGCAAGTAGCACATACCGTTGTAAAAGATTTTGAGGTTGATATTATAAACGATATTTCGGCCGGAGAATTAGACCCTGATATGTTTCGTATTGTTTCCGAATTAAAAGTTCCGTATGTAATGATGCATATGCAAGGTACTCCCGATACTATGCAAAATAACCCTCGGTATACAAATGTTGTTAAAGACATAATAATGTATTTCTCGAAAAAAATTAACGAATTAAAATTATTGGGAGTAAATGATGTTATTATCGATCCTGGATTTGGATTTGGTAAAACTTTAGATCACAATTATCAATTACTAAAACATTTAAATGATTTTAAGATTTTAGAGATGCCTATCTTAGTTGGAGTATCCCGAAAATCGATGATTTGCAAAGTGCTAGAAATAAATCCCGACGAGGCTTTAAACGGAACCACTGTTATAAACACATTAGCCTTGCAAGCTGGAGCCAACATATTGCGTGTACACGATGTAAAACAAGCATCAGAAACAATAAAACTATTAGACAAATACAATCAAGCCCAAATTGACAATTGGTACAATTAAATTTTGATAAAAAATAATACCAAATGAATTTCAAGATGAGGGATTTATAAAAATGAATAATTTTTGTCTTAGATGCGACGAAAAAGCAAAAGATAGCCGAGTTACCTTGCAACTTTTTTGGCAATGGATAAGGCAAAAAGAAACGTTTTTATTACTCATTTTGATGTTCTTTTGGTATAAAACATCTACTTAAAATTGAAGCGACAAGTAAATTGTCGCTTTTCTTTTGGTATAATATTTTTAGGACAAAAATAAACCCTGAGATTTTAATTAAAAACCTTATATAAGAGATCTTTGATCTATTATTTTTATTATATTTGAAAATACGAGAAATAATTTAACCTAAAAACTTAATACCAATGGAAAAAGAATTAACACCAGAATCATTATTGAATGAAATCAAATCTATTGATCAAATTTTGACACCTCACATGCCTGTGAATGTGTTTATTCAAGAGGCCGAAAACTTATTTGTTTGGGCTGGCGAAGATAAAGAAGCTCTTATTGCTCGAGGTTTTACTGCTGATTTATTCGACAAATTACCTATGGCTATTGATGTCTGTCGGAAGGCCGAAGCCGAATGGTACAAAACTCGTCGAGTGCATAATCTGATTGAAAAAGAATGGATTAAAAAATCGGATATTGCATACAACTTAAGAAATACTCTACTTGCCGAGCTTGATTTTGCTTTTTATAACAACAAAGCGTTACAAGGGCGTATTGATTTGGCTCGCGAAGGAAATAGCCATTCTGATATGATTCAGGATTTAGCTAATTTATCGCAATTAGGAAACGAAAATCTCGACTTGCTAGCAAAAATCAATTTCGATACAAGCTTGTTAGCACAGGCACAAACATTAGGTTCGGAAATTGCAAACTTATTAGCTCAGGTTAACGGAGAACGTACCGAAACCCACGAAACAAAAATTCTTAGAGACAAAGCATTTACCTATACAAAACATATTGTTGATGAAATGCGCAGATACGGGAAGTTTGTTTTTCGTACCAATAAAGAACGATTAAAAGGGTATCGAAGTGAGTATCGTCGGAAAAAAGTAAAAATAAAAGAAGAAACCGAATAAATAATAGAACTAAACCTCTCATCTTTATTACCCAGAAAAAGAATCCTTCGAGGAGGATCTAATTTTCTCTGGGGAAAGTGTGATTTCCTCCGGGGGGCGTGTGGTTTTATCCGGGGGAAATGCTATTTTTACCGGAGGGATAAAGAAAATGTCTGGGG
>JAKSCO010000030.1 GCA_022360575.1 Bacteroidales bacterium
CCCTCGAAATTGAATAATTTCGACCAAACGAGCATAATTATAATATGAAGAAAATAAGAACAACAAATATACTTTTACTTATTATAGTGATTTTCTTAGTCTTTTACATTCTAAAATTACTATCATTTATTTTTATACCCCTAGTATTGTCCATGTTTATTGCATTGTTGTTTTTGCCATTAATGCGATGGTTAAATAAAAAACGAATACCTAATGTAATTAATATCTCTATTGTAATATTGATAATTGCTGGAGTTTTAAAACTAGGTGGCGAATTAATTCAGTTATCCAGTAGGGAAATCGTGGCGATCGATAATGATTTCTTTGCCAAAGCAGAAACCAAACTTGTAAACTTAATTACTTCAATAGAAAGTTTCTTTGGGGTTGAGCGTTTAAGTGAGGAGAATGTATTAGTTCATTATGCCCAAAAAACCACACTTCTTAAAAATTTTGGTTCAACTATAGATTTCATTAGCGATACGGTTTCTATGACATTAATGACTGTGTTTTTTACAATATTATTATTGTCAGGGTCATTGAATGTCCAGAAATTAATGAATAGTACAATTTTTAAACAAAAGTATTCTTCTGTTAAAACCTTTATGCAAATCGAAAAAGACATCATTAAGTTTGTAATAGTGAAATTCATTATAAGTTTGTTAACAGGAATTTCATTCAGCCTTGCATGTTTGTTTTTTGACATTAGCTTTCCTATTTTCTGGGGTGTATTTGCTGTCTTAATTAATTTTGTTCAAATGGTTGGTTCCGTTATTTCAGTTGTAGTGCTTTCCTTGTTTGCTTTTATTGATATTGACCCAACAGGCACTCTTTTGTTTTTCATAATTACAATTACAGCTATTCAAGCATTATTTGGAGGAGTGTTAGAGCCTGTTTTTATGGGGAAAACATTTTCGGTTAATGTTATAGTTGTTTTAATAATGCTGATGCTTTGGGGCTATATTTGGGGTGTTCCTGGACTTATAATGTCAATCCCAATTACCGTATTCATAAAAATTATATTAGAGCAATTTCCCAAAACAAAGATTATTGCTCATTTTATGTCAGGCTCCGATCCTAAAATTAATCTCCTATTGAAGAATAAAAAGTAGAATAATTAAACTAACCTTCATATCAAGCTAGTCCCAGAGGGATGACATTATGGTCGAATAATTAAGTAAATCTTCATATCATGCAAAGTCCTAGCAGGACGACAGTTTTATAGAATAGATTTATCAACGCTGGATAAAGCCATAACATCTCTCAATAAGTACTGCAATGAAA
>JAKSCO010000092.1 GCA_022360575.1 Bacteroidales bacterium
AATTAATTAACAATTCGGGAACCATTGTTCACAAACAAATTGCTTTTGCTAATACGACAGTACAAATCAATACTTCTGATCTTGAAGCTGGAATTTACTTTGTCGAAATTATAACTGACAATAAGAAAATAGCAGAAAAAATAATTATTGAATAACAAACTATTTATATAAATATAAGCACTCTAGAATAATCTTATTTTAGGGTGCTTACCAATTAAACATCTAAATGCGCCTCAATAGCCTGTCCGTCTTTCTTATAGTGTGACTTTCTTGGTGCTTTAAGTTTCGTTTTAAAGTGCCGTATCAAGTAGATTCTCAAAGCATTGTACTTTACATCAAGATCATGTTCTTTCTTTACCCACAAAACAGCATCCCAATATCCTAGAAAAGGATCTCTCGAATCATTTACTTTTTTCTCAAGACTTCGGTGAATCTCTGTAGATATTACACCTCTACGTTTACCTCCACTATGCAAGATGGTTAAAGATTTTAATCCCTATTCCCGATATTGTTTTAACCAACGTTTGACTGTAGCATGATCTACTCCTAAATAGTGTGCTAATTGCCTTTGACTTGCAAACTTATTTTCCTTTAGTAGTATCAGGCATTTTATACGAGCACGAATGCGATGATTTTTCTCTTTACGATATAATTTCTGCAATAGATCAGCGCTTTCTTGAATTGTAATCTTTGAAGGTCTTCACATGAATCAAAGATACAAAACATTAGGTGCGATATGAAATATAATTGGTATTAGACGTGTATTTTAACCCGTTCTGTCCCTGCACAAAGAAACGGTTGTCAATATAGTTATCATCGCTAAAAATTGACCCTGAATATGCTCCGGAGTTCTCCACAAAAAAAGCTTTGCGATAAACTGCAAAGCTTTTTTATTTCTGCCGCAATTCTTTTACAGCAAAAACTTTTTATGTAGCTAGTAAAAAACTATTCACCCCCAAATTCCATTAAATATGCTTTTATAAAACCATCAAGGTTTCCATCAAGTACATCCTGAACATTTCCTACTTCGTAACTTGTTCTTACATCTTTAATTAATTTATATGGATGTAATACATAATTTCTAATTTGCGATCCCCACTCAATTTTTTTCTTTGCTCCCTCTATTTTTGCTCGCTCTTCCATTTTCTTGCGTAATTCTAACTCGTAAAGTTGAGATTTCAGCATACGCATAGCATTTTCTTTATTTTTTAATTGCGAGCGTGTTTCTTGGTTTTCGATAACTATCGCCGAAGGCGCATGGCGCAGTCGTACGGCGGTTTCTACTTTATTTACGTGCTGACCTCCAGCTCCGCTAGAGCGAAATGTCTCCCAAGTAATATCAGCAGGATTTATTTCAATCTGAATTGTATCGTCGACTACAGGCGAAATAAATACCGAAGCAAATGAGGTATGCCTTCTGTTGGCCGAATCAAAAGGAGATAAGCGCACCAAACGATGAACACCATTTTCGCTTTTCAGATAACCATAAGCAAAATCGCCTACAAATTCGAGAGTTACAGTACTTATACCTGCAGTATCGCCAGGCTGATAGTTTACTTCTTTTACTTTATAGTTATTCCTCTCGCCCCAGCGAATATACATACGCATCAACATCTCGGCCCAATCGTGACTTTCGGTTCCTCCGGCTCCTGGGTTAATCTGGAGATAAGCTCCCAAGGTATCTTCTTCTTTTCGCAACATATTTTTTAATTCTAAGTCATCAATCAAACTCAAAACATGATTGTATTGCGATTCGACATCACTCTCTTCAACTTCACCTTCTTTATAAAAATCTATTGCAATTTTTAATTCCTCAACCTGAGTACTGATCTCTTCAAAAAGTTTAGTCCATTCTTTTATTCCCGAAATATATCTTAAATGCTTTTCGGCACGAGCTGGGTCGTCCCAAAAATCAGGGGCTTGTGTTTTCTCTTCTTCTTCTTCAATTTTTATTAATTTATTATCGATGTCAAAGATGCCTCCTCAGCAACTCCTGTCGCTTTTCAATATCCTTTAGTTGTTCTATAGAAATCATAAATTTAAATTTTTAACAAAAATAATATTATTGAATCGAATGGCAAGAGTAATACCAAATGGATTTCAAGATGAGGAATTTATAAAAATGAATAATTTTTGTCTTAGACGCGACAAAAAAGCAAAAGATAGTCTGATTACCTTGCACCTTTTTGGGCAATGGATAAGGCGAAAAAAACGTTTTTAGCCCTCATTTTGATGTTCTTTTGGTATTAAACATATATTTTAAAGTTCAATACGTCTAGTTATAAGTTGTTATACATATTTGTTCCTATATTTTAATGATCTGTTTCGATAATCAACCTCAACAGATAGGTTACTTAACGTATATTTTTAGGTTCAGAACGCATAATTATAGGTTGGTGAACCTATCTGGTTCTATAATTTATAGATATGGTTCGGTTATTAATACAAGTGTTTCGGTAGTTAAACCAAAATTTTCGGTTCGGAACGTATAATTATAGGTTATGTGACGTATATTTTTAGGTTCCGAACGTATTCAGATAGGTTGCCTGACGTATAATTATAGGTTAGTATACGTATCTGTTTCTATATTTTAATAATCTGTTTCGGTAAATAACCCCAACAGATAGGTTACTTAACGTATATTTTGGGGTTCCGAACGTATAATTATAGGTTATGTGACGTATATTTTTAGGTTCGGAACCTATACAGATAGGTTGCCTGACGTATAATTATAGG
>JAKSCO010000089.1 GCA_022360575.1 Bacteroidales bacterium
ACGCAAGATGTTTGGGCTTACCTACGCAAGATGTTTGGGCTTACCTACGCAAGATGTTTGGGCTTACCTACGCAAGATGTTTGGGCGAAAATAGAAAATTGAATTTTCTATTTTCACCTTGTTCTTTATAGAACAAGTAATAAAACAATATTTCCTCATTGATTAAACGATATGCAAACTTGTTTTTTATACTGCGAGGGTATTATACCAAATGGATTTTAAGATGAGGAGTTTGTAAAATTATTCATTATGATGTTCTTTTGGTATTACTCTAGCGAAAGACAAGACTTAAAAATTTTATAAGAATCTATTTTTATAATTAAGCTATTTATTCTGGAAATAAAACTTCCTTTTTTGGACACATTTTATATTTAGTTAACTTTTGCTTAAGAACAAATTACCCCTTCTACTTTCATACTCAACTAAATATCATATAAAAAAATCACATTCACGCTATTACACCTTCTTTAATATTTATAATCCATTCAAGATTATTGATCTAAACTTAACAATCTGCTAAAGCTTGGTTCATTCTGTAGCAGTACATTCACATCAAAGATTAATTTAACTCACACAGACAATTGTATTGATTAATTACAAACAGTAAATCAACAAATATTAAAAACACAAAAGAATGAAACAGATTAAAAATTTTAAAATTGCTGTATTAATTGTTATAACAAGTATTGTAACATTAATATCATGTAACAAAGATGACGATTCTGCAAATATCGAATTGAATTCTGTTACCAATTACAAAACTCCTAAATATATCTTCTATTTTATTGGAGATGGAATGGGTGCTCCTCAAATAAATGTTACCGAAGCAGCTTTAAACGAACCCGAATTTCAATCGACAAGAACTAAAAGTGTTGGTATAGGTAGTTTAAACCTACGCCAACTTCCTGTAACCGGAATGCAAACTACTCATGCCGAAGATAGATATATTACAGGCTCTGCTGCTTCGGCAACAGCATTGGCTACAGGATATAAAACATCAATAGGAACTATAGCTATGAATAGTTCGCATACAAAAGACTATAAAACAATTGCCGAAATGGCAAAGCAAAAAGGACTGAAAGTAGGCATTGTTTCTAGTGTTAGTATCGATCATGCAACACCTGCCTGTTTTTATGCTCACACAGACAGTCGCAGTAAATATCAAGATATTGGTCAAGATTTAATTAATAGCAACTTTGATTATTTTGCAGGAGGTAGCGTAAGACATAACAAATACAAGAATTATTCAATAACCAATTTTATTAACGATGCCTCATCTAATGGATATACTTACATTAACACTCGATCGGCTTTTGATGCTTTAAATAAAGAGTCGGGGAAAGTAATTGCAACATTAGAGAAATTTAAAACCAATACTAGCGATGGCTGTGCTCTTCCTTATCTTATTGATTTAGATGCTCTGAATAGCCCCAACGATAAAATAACACTTTCGGAATTTACAGCCAAAGGAATTGAACTGCTCGATAATGATAAAGGATTTTTCTTAATGGTTGAAGGAGGGAAAATAGACTGGGCATGTCATGCAAACGATGTTGTTTCGTCAATTTATAATACAATAGAGTTTGACAAAGCAATAGGTATAGCTATTAACTTTTATAAAAAACATCCTAACGAAACACTTATTGTTGTTACTGGCGATCACGAATGTGGTGGACTAACACTAGGTTATTCGTCAACTGGATATCAAACAGCTTTTAACTTATTGCAATATCAAAGTATGTCGTATGTCGAATTTGAAAACAAAGTTCGCAATTGGGCAAAAACGAAAAACGCTACATTTCAAACAGCACTAAATCAAGCTCAAGCAGCTTTTGGCTTAGGCAATGCCTCGCTAAATTCGAACTTAGGAATCTCCGACTACGAACGAAATTTATTACAAAATGCTTTTAACCGAAGTATGACCGGCGAATCGACTCACGAACCCGAAGAGATTTCGGTAATTTATGGCTCATACGATCCTTTTACAATAACCATTACTCATATACTAAACAATAAAGCAGGAATAGATTGGGCTAGTTACAAACACACAGCAGTTCCGATTCCGGTATTTGCCATGGGACAAGGAATGTACGAATTTAGCGGATATTACGACAATACCGATGTTGCTAAAAAGATTATTAAAATTGCCCAACTTAATAAATAGAGATAATCTTTCTTAAAGATTTTCTTATCATTTTCAGTACAACTTTCTTCTATACTCACGAAGAAAGTTGTATTGCGAAAAACAAAAACTAATAATTTCGGTTAATCATGAATAAAAATATTATTTTTTCTATCGTTATAATTACTAGTATTGCTATACTTTGTATTATTCCTACCGGATTCGAGAATCATAAACTCACAAACAATAATCTTCGCGAAAAAGCAATTGTTTTAAATGTCGACAACAACGATTTAGAAAACTACAGTGTAGTAACAGTGGGGACTCAACACTTAAATCTTAAAATATTAACAGGGAAATTTAAAGGTAAAGTAGTAAGTGCTCAGAATATACTTTTAGGGCAAATGAAAATCGATAAAGTTTTCGAACCAAACGACAAGGTATTAGCCGTTTTAAAAACAAACGAAACAAATAGTAAAATACTTTCGGCTCGTGCCGATGATTATTACCGAATTAATCTAATGTGGATTTTATTTGTCTTGTTTGCCTTTTTCTTAATTGGATTTGCCAAATGGACTGGATTTAAGGCTCTGATATCATTCGTTTTTACAGCTGTATGCATCTGGAAAATTCTTATTCCTCTTATCTTAAAAGGGTTTTCGCCCATACTGGTATCGTTAAGCACCGTTGCATTAATTACAACTGTAATAATATTGCTTATTAGCGGATTTTCGAAAAAAGGAATCGTTGCTTTATCAGGAGCCATAGCCGGAGTATCGATTACCTCTTTACTGGCAATTGTTTTTGGTGTTTTCTTTAAAATTCCGGGGACAGTACAAGAATTTTCGGATACTATTTTATATGCAGGTTTTACAAATTTAAGATTATCAGATATTTTTATCTCATGTATTTTCATATCTGCTGCTGGCGCTGTAATGGATGTAGCTATGGATATTGCAGCATCTCAAGACGAATTAATTAATAAAAAACCCGACTTAACAACAAAAGAACTTACCTTGTCGGGATTTAAAATAGCATATCCCGTTATTGGAACCATGACAACAACATTGCTTTTTGCCTACTCGGGCAGTTTTTTATTTGTTTTTATGACATTTATGACAAAAGGCACTCCGCTTATTAGTGTTTTTAACACCAATTATATTGCTGCCGAGATATTACACACTTTGGTCGGAAGTTTCGGTTTAGTATTAGTAGCTCCTATTACATCAATCGTTGGGGGATATATTTATCCTACATATAACAAACAAACCCGAAACATGCACTTGTAATTTAATAAGCTTTAGAAAAATAATCCAGAATTAACAAAAACCTCTACTCATTTATCACAAACTGTTTTTTCACTTGTTTAAACCTTTATTTATTTGTCTATTCTAAGTTGAAATTAAATAATATTTTGTTTCTTTAGCCCCTTTTTGAGAATCGAAAGAAGCAATAATAATGAATAACAATTAAATAAAACAGATTAGATTTTGATCTAGTCAAAAATTACACACAAATGAAGAAACTAGCAATACTATTAGTAGCAATATTTGCTATAAATTTTTCTTTATCGGCTAAAAACGATACAAAAGATAAAGATTATTATAAGTACAATTGGAAATTAACCGACATTTACGAAAATTGGGATGCTTGGGAAAAAGACTTAGCTTTTTTAAATGAACAAGCTCCAAAATATTTAGAATTCAAAGGAACTTTAACTAAAAGCGCCGAAAACTTATTAAATTTTCAGAAATTCTCTGAAAAAATATCACAAGTAACCTCTCGACTTTTTGTGTATGCATCATTAGGACAAGACAGAGACAGTAAAAATCCTATTTATGTAACTAAGCTGCAAAAACTACAAACATTAAGAGTTCAATTATCAAAAAATACTACTTGGGTCGAAACCGAGTTGGCTTCTATCTCGAAAGAAACTATGAAAAAATGGATGGACGAAAACAAAGATTTAGCTGTTTATCGTCACGATTTTGATAGTTTCTACCGTCAGTTAGAGCATATCTTAGACGAAGAAACTCAACGCATATCAACATATTATAGCAAAGCATTAAGTGCTACATCAAATATTTATGGTTCGTTATCGACTGCCGATATGCAATTTCATAAAGTAACTTTATCTGATGGTAAAGAAGTTGTAGCAAGCCCTGCTAATGCTTCAAAAATATATGTTAACAATAAAAACCAAGACGACAGAAGAAAAGTATCTGAAGCAATGGCTGCAGCTTATGCTAAAAATAAAAATACATATGCCGACATTTTAGTTGGTCTTTATCAAGGTCGTTGGGCTAGTAGTCAGTTAAAAGGATACAAATCGTGTTTAGACGAGGTATTAGATGAAAACAATATTCCTAAGTCGGTTTTCTTAAACTTACTTGATGTTGCCAGCAACAACAACGAAGCTTTATTGAAGTATCGCAAACTAAGAAAAAAAGCTTTAGGTTTAGAAAAATATTACGGATCGGATGGAGCTTTAGAATTAGTTAACTTCGAAAAATCATATACATACGACGAAGCAAGCAAATTAGTAAAAGCTTGTCTTAAGCCTATGGGCAAAGAGTACAACAATCTTTTAGAAAATGCAATGCAAGCAGGTTGGGTTGATGTAAACGAGAAACCAGGAAAACGCGGAGGAGCTTATAGCTGGTCGGTTTACGGAGTACATCCTTACATTTTAATGAACTGGAACGGAACTCGCGATCATGTATTTACCTTAGCTCACGAATTTGGACACTCAATCCATAGTATGCTAACAAACAAATATCAGCCTTACACCTACTCGGGATATGCTAGTGTTGTTGCCGAAACAGCATCTACTTTCAACGAAAAAATGTTATTAGACTATTTAATTAAGAAAGCAAAAACAAACGAAGAGAAAATTACATTATTAGTACAAGCTATTGATAATATTTCTGGAACATTTTACCGTCAGGTACAATTTGCCGATTTCGAATACAATTTATATTCAAAAATAGAAAACAACGAACCATTAAATGCTGATATCATTGCTAATTTATATGTTGAAATTGACAAAAAATACAATGGTGATATTTACGAACATTCAGACGTTTTTGGTTATGCTTGGCCTCGTATACATCATTTTTTTAACTATAGATATTATGTATACAACTATGCAGTATCGTTTTCGGCATCAAGCAGCTTATTTAACCAAATAAAACAAGCTAAATCGTCGAAAGAATCTAAAAAAGCTCAAGCCAGATATCTTCAGTTATTAAAATCAGGAAGTAAAGACTATCCTTTCGAATTATTAAAAGAAGCTGGAGTTGATTTTACAACTAAAGAGCCTTATATGGCAGTAGTAAAACGATTAGAAGAGCTAGTAGATCAGTTAGAAGTTGCTTTAAAAGAAGCAGGAAAAATATAATTGTTTTTCAACAATATAATTAGGGGATTGTTACTATTACAATCCCCTTTTTTATTCGATTTATAAATATAAAAATAAGTCGGGAATATTGTATTTTTCGTTAATAATCAGAATAGTAAATTTTAGCCGAAATTTCTGTTATCTTTGTAGCCAAATTTTATAAATAAAAGAAATTAATGTCACATAAATCAGGTTTTGTAAATATTATCGGAAATCCAAATGTTGGAAAATCAACCCTAATGAACGAGATGGTTGGCGAAAAGCTTTCGATTATAACATCTAAAGCACAAACTACTCGTCATAGAATAATGGGGATTGTTAACGGAGAGGATTTTCAGATTGTATATTCGGATACACCCGGAATTTTGAAGCCCAACTATAAGCTTCAGGAAAAAATGATGGGTTTTGTTGGGGGTGCTTTTGAGGATGCTGATGTTATGCTATATATAACTGATGTGATTGAAACATTAGATAAAAATCAAAAATATATCGAACGTTTACACAATGCTAATGTTCCGTTGTTAGTTCTTATAAACAAAATTGATTTAAGCGAACAAAGTCAGCTCGAAACTCTGGTTGAAACCTGGTCGAAAATATTACCTAAGGCAGAAATTATACCTATATCGGCTTTAAATAAATTTAATTTAGATACTGTTTTAAAACGTATTTTAGAATTACTGCCCGATAGTCCTCCATATTTCCCGAAAGATTCGTTAACAGATAAAACCGAACGATTCTTTGTTTCGGAAATTATCCGCGAAAAAGTTTTGTTAAACTACAAAAAAGAAATACCATACTCGGTCGAAATCGAAGTTGAAGAATTTAAAGATTCTGAGAATCTTTTACGCATTAGAGCATTGATTCATGTAGTACGTCCATCGCAAAAAGGAATAATAATAGGACACAAAGGACAAGCTTTAAAACGTACTGCAACCGAAGCTCGAAAAGATATTGAAGCTTTCTTTGGGAAAAAGGTATTTTTAGAAATGTATGTTAAAGTAAGTAAAGATTGGCGAGACAAAGATCGATCATTACGAAATTTTGGATACAACATGTAAGTATACGAATAGCTAGAACATACACAAAAGCTAGAAAACACTATTTAAAGTTGTATATAACTCGAAACAAATCATAAAATAAAAGTAAATGAAAGAGCTTGAAGAAAAAACATATCAATACTCGATAAACGGAGTAAGCTTAATAAAAAGCTTAGAAAAAACTCAACCCGAGCTTATAACTTCAGAGCTAAAATCTAACTTAGGAGGAGTATCTACTCATTTTATGAATGCTTTCGAATCGAAAGAAAACAGTGATTTTGCTGATTGTTTGCGTAACTCACATGTATGTGCCAAAAACTCGCTTGACTTACTTAATAAAATGGGAGATATTGCAAACCAAGATCTAAATAAACAAAAAGAAGAATTAATTGACCAAACAAAATCAATTGTTAATCAATTAAACACAATAACTCAGAAATTAATTTATTAAACACGATGATAGTAGCAATTGTAGGAAGGCCAAATGTAGGGAAATCAACCTTGTTTAATCGTTTAACAGAAACAAAAAAAGCTATTGTTGACGAAACAGCAGGAGTAACAAGAGACAGGATTTATGGAAAGGCCGAATGGATAGGAAAAGAATTTTCGGTTATTGATACGGGCGGTTATGTTCGTAACTCCGACGATATTTTTGAAGAAGAAATACGAAAACAAGTAGATGTTGCTATTGAAGAAGCAAACCTTATTCTTTTTGTTGTTGACGTTATTAACGGAATAACCGACTTAGACGAAGCTGTAGCTCAGATACTACGTCGATCGAGCAAAGATGTTATATTGGTGTCGAATAAGGTAGATAACAATGCCCGAATTCTTGACTCGAACGAGTTTTATAAGTTCGGACTAGGCGACCCTATGTGTATCTCATCGATAAACGGAAGCGGAACAGGCGAACTACTCGATAAAATTGTTAGTTACATCGAAGAAGAACCTGCTGTCGAAGAAACAAATATTCCGAAATATACAGTTGTTGGTAGACCCAATGTAGGTAAATCATCGTTAATAAATGCTTTAATTGGCGAAGAACGAAATATTGTTACTCCAATATCAGGAACTACTCGCGACTCGATAAATACTCGATACAATAAATTTGGTCAGGATTTCTTTTTGGTCGATACTGCCGGAATTAGAAAAAAAGCCAAAGTAACCGAAGACTTAGAATTTTATTCGGTATTGCGATCGATTAGAGCCCTCGAAGAAGCCGATGTTTGTATCCTTATGATTGATGCTACTAACGGAATCGAAGCTCAGGATTTAAATATCATCCGACTTATTCAGAAAAATAACAAAGGGATGGTTATTTTAATTAACAAGTGGGACTTGATTGAAAAAGAAACAAACACCTCGAAAGAATACACCGAGAAAATTAAAAAACGTATAGCTCCTTTTAACGATGTACCTATTATTTTTACTTCGGTATTAAATAAACAACGTATACACAAAGCTCTTGAAGAAGCCAGACGTGTTTTCGAAAATCGAAAACGAAAAATTGCTACAGCCAAACTTAACGAGCTAATGCAAGAAGCTATTGAGCAATACGGACCTCCTTCGGTAAAAGGAAAATTTATTAAAATAAAATATGTAACTCAGCTAAACACATATTACCCAGCATTTGTATTTTTCTGTAATTTGCCTCAATATGTTAAAGATCCGTATAAACGATATCTCGAAAATAAATTGCGCGAGCATTTCGATTTTGCTGGTGTTCCGGTAAAAATATATATGAGAAAAAAATAAATTCTTTCGATACGAAATAAATCTAAAATCTCGAATAACATAAAAAATGTCTATTTGAGATTTTTTGTTCTTTTAATAAAAAATTATCTTACATAACTGATAATTATTAAAACATAAACAAACTAAATCTTGTATAAAGACTAAGATTAGTAATAAGCACAAAACAGATGAGAAAGTTTATTTTCATATTTAGTTTTATTTGTTTGTTTGCAAGTTGTTCGAAAAAAGAAAATATTCCGATAACACCCATGATAAACTATTCTGACTTTATAGTCAGATACGAAAGTACCAGTTTAGGACAACAATTAACCGGAGTATTATCGTTTACATTTACCGATGGAGATGGAGACATAGGTTTTTTCGAAAACTCTGATACTACCAATAATCATTCGGATATTATTTACGACTTAATTATTTATGAATATCGCAAACAAAATGGCCAATTTGTTATAAACGACACCATACGTTATTGGATGCCTTATTTCGAAAAAGGAATTTACAAGCAATCAATTAAAGGCAGTATTGATGTTAAGCTCATACGTACTATCCACTCGATAGATACAGCTCAATATAGATTCTTTATTAAAGATCGAGGTAATAATCAAAGTAATGTTGAACAAACGCCCGAGATTATATACTCCGATCAGGTTCAACAATAGCATTAATATCTTTGTTTTATAAAAAATCTTCACTTAAAATGATAATAACAAAAAATATAAAAATGGCAGATGTAATTCATTTGAATTACCATACTTTATCTGTCTTAAATCGATTTAATATTTATTTGGGATTTGGCGACAAAACAATCGAAGAGGTTTGTAACGATAAAAATGTTGATATAAATTTCTTTCTAGAAATAGTAAACACCTTTGTCGACAAAGAGTACTTTCCGAAGAAACAATTACAAACATTTTCTGTTTCTTTAATAACCGATTATCTGAAAAAAACGCATCAATTTTATCACGAAGTTAAAGTTCCGGAGATAGAGTCGCTAATAAACGAAATGATCGAAACCTGTTATACACAAAAAGAAAATATTGTTTTGTTAAAAAAATTCTTTAACGAATATAAGCAAGAGCTACTTAATCATACTCAGCGCGAAGAGGAAGTGGTATATCCATATACCCTATCTATCGAAAAAGCATACAATCAGGAAAAGATCGATTCGTCGGTTGTTGATTTAATGAAAAACTATTCGATTAATATTTTTAAAACAGAACACGACGATATTGAAGAAAAACTGTATGATTTAAAGAACATACTTATAAAATATTTGCCTCAGCCCAAAAATGTGCAATTGTGCAACAAGCTTATTCACGAACTATTTATTTTAGAGCAAGACTTAAACGATCACTCAGTTATCGAAGACAAAGTATTGGTTCCGAAAATAAGGGCTATGGAAAAACACATTACTAAAAAACTCAGCAAATAATACATGCAAAATACAAGTTTTGTCATATATAGTCCGTCGTATATTATCCGAAAAGGATTAGCTGCTATTATCGAAAAGATATATAGCAACAATACTATTCAACAAATAGAAAACACATCTGAGTTTTTTGAATTAATACAAAAAAACGAAACCGATTTTATTTTATTAGATATCAATTGTCCTCAGATACAAAAATCGATTACTAAACTAAAAACCGTATCAGAAACCAATCGAATCGTTGCATTTTATTTTCAGCACAAACCTAAATTCGATATTCACTTTATCGAAAGCATTGATATTAATTATCCACAAAACAAAGTATTTAAAAAACTAAATAAGATTTTTGGTAAGATAAATGCCCCCGATGATGGCCAAAACATCCCCGACGAAATAAGCAAACGCGAAGCCGATATATTACGATATATTGCTTTGGGCTATTCGAACAAAGAAATTGCCGATAAATTATTTTTAAGTACACATACGGTAGTAACTCATCGCAAAAACATAACTCGTAAACTGGGTATTAAAACTGTATCGGGACTAACCATATATGCCATTTTAAACAAACTAATAGATATTAACGATACGCCTCAAATATAGGGTTAAAAAAGACAAAAAAGAGGCTCCTCGCAAGCAACCTCTTTTCAAAAAACTCCATAAAATAAATAATTTACTTTTGTTCAAGAACTCTTATTCTTTCTTTTAGTTCTTTATTTTCTTCAATGATTCTTTTTGTAATTTTATTCTGCTCAATCATATATAGAGTCAACTCTTCTATTTTTCGAAGCATTAAATCATCAGTTTTAGCTAAGTCTTGTCCTGTATTTTTAAATTCTTTGGCCGAAGGAATTTCTGGCAAATGCTTATATTCTTTAACAAATGCTTCTACTTCTTCAAGAGATTTTAACTTATAATCATTTTCAAAAACAAAATCAGATTCAATTTGCGATACAACTTGTATCTCTTCTGCTCCTATTTTACCTTTTACTGCTAATAGAAATCCTTTTGTATTATTTGTTAAATCGGTACCTATCCCAACTTGCCCCTTTTGGTTGATTACCATTTGTTTTTTTAGAACACTCGATTTCGAAGTATAAAATGCCATTGCACATTCGCCATCTTGAGCTGTTCTACTCACAGCTATTCGAGCTAGATCTTTATTATAAAAACCTCCGTGGAAAAAATTAATCTGCGAAAAATCCTCATTTACAGGAGTGTTATTCAGTGCTCCAATACTTATACTAGACATATCGCTTCGTCTTATCGTCAATGTATTATTGGGAGTAGAAGTTCCGATACCAACATTTAAATTATGTGATAATCGCAACACTTCGTTTAACCTATAACCATTTGTTGAACTTGTAAAGAAAACTAAATCAGAATTAGCTCCTCCCTTCCCTATTAAAGATACTCTAGATGAAAAACTAGTTCCTCCATTAATTCCTTTCATAAAAATAGAAGGACCTATATTACTATTAGCACTTCTCTGAAGATATAGTATATCATAATCTTTAAATCTGTGATGATGGTTATACTGAATTGGAGGAAAAACATCAGAAGGAACATTATCTGCTCGTATATGCAATTTTGTTTCCGGAACATTTATCCCGATTCCTACTTTATCTTTCGTATCTGTAATTTGCGAATACGCTGTTTGTCTAACAAACAAAAGCATTAAAAAAAGTTTGAAAAAAATTCTCATAATTATATAAAATTACATGTTAAAATATTTGATTTGTTTTCTACAGAAAGATAAATATACTTTAATTAGCCCAATATTCCCTAAAAAATGAGATTTGAGCTTCGGTTGAACTCAATATTTGCAAAATCCTCAAGACTTGAACTCATATTGAACTCAATATTCGCAAATTCCTCAAGACTTGAACCCATATTGAACTCAATATTCGCAAATTCCTCAAGACTTGAACCCATATTGAACTCAATATTTGCAATTCCTCAAGACTTGAACCCATATTGAACTCAATAGAGTCCTTTTTTGAGTTCTGGCTTAAGTAATACCAAAAAGAAGCTACCCTTTTGGAGTAGCTTCTGGTGTTAAACAATCATTATATAATATGAATTGAATAAAGGTTCTTATACCAAAAGAACATCAAAATGAGTGGTAAAAAAGTTTCTTTTTGCCTTATCCATTGCCAAAAAAGTTGCAAGGTAACTCGGCTATCTTTTACTTTTTCGTCGCGTCTAAGACAAAAATTATTCATTTTTACAAATCCCTCACTTTGAAATTCATTTGG
>JAKSCO010000013.1 GCA_022360575.1 Bacteroidales bacterium
AAAATTTTACTCTAAAATATTATGACCCCAAAACTACTTCTCATTTCTTTATTCATTTCAGGTGTTTTTTGTTCGTGTAGTTTAGACAATAAATCCGAACAAAATAATGATATGGAAAAACTTAAGCATTCCGAAAAAAAAATTTTGGTAAAAGCTCAGGTAATAAATCCAAAAACATTTACCCGACAAATATTAAGTAATGGAACTGTAAATGCCCAACGAAAAGCAAAACTTGTTTTTAATGTAAACGAAAACATTGAGAAAATTCTAGTAAAAAATGGGCAACGAGTACAAGCCGAAGATGTTTTACTATTGTTAAATAATTTCAAATTAAAATTAAGTTATAACGAAGCTAAAAATCATCTACAAAAAGCACAAATCGATTTAAGAGATATTTTACTTGCTTATAATCCGAATTACTCCGACACATCAGATATTCCTTTGCAAGTATTAAATACTGCCAAAGGACGAAGTGGTTATAACGATGCAATTATTGCTTTACAAAAAGCAAAATACAACTTATCGCAAACAAAAATTAAAGCTCCTTTTGGAGGAATTATTTCTGATATACAAGCAAAAGAACAAAACAATTCTAAAGATTATAAGTTTTTTGCTTATCTCATCGACAATTCCAGAATGGATATTGAGTTTTCTGTTTTAGAATCAGAATTAGATTTAATAAGCACAAATGGTATGGTAATCGTAAAGCCTTATGCATTTCCCCAAAAACAATTCGAAGGAAAAATATCAGAAATAAATCCTAGTGTTGATGAACACGGAATGATAAAAGTAAAAGCCTCGGTTTATAATCCAAATTACGATTTGATTGATGGGATGAATGTTGAGGTTTTGGTAAAAAAAGAAGTGTCAGAACAGTTAGTGGTTCCGAAACAAACAGTATTGTTGCGACAAAATAAGAAAGTTGTTTTTACTCTTAAAAACGATTCTGTTGCAAATTGGGTATATGTTAAAACAACATACGAGAATTCAGAAAATTTTGCAATAAGCGAAGGACTTAATAAAGGAGATACTGTAATTGTAAGCAATAACTTTAATCTGGGTCACGAGGTTGTTGTTAAGGCTCAAATTATTGATGGATAAACGATTCTGTTGCTAATGAATAAGCCAAATCTAAGAAAAAAGTCTTTCTTTAGTCCTTTTGCAATGAATGTCATTTTTATTGTATTTATATTAATAGGCTTAAGTTTAATTCCTCGTTTGCCTGTTCGTCTTAATCCGAGCAAAAAAATACCTCGTATTTATATTCAATATTCTTATTTTAATGCTACACCCGAAATTGTCGAGAAACAGGTAACCTCTAGGCTCGAAGGGGTTTTTGAAACAGTAAAAGGTGTAGAAAATATAAAATCGACTTCGGGCTTTGGATGGGGGCAAATACAACTCGATTTTAGTGATAAGATAAATGCTCAAATTTTTCGATTCGAAATTTTATCGCGCATACGCGAGATTTATCCATCTTTACCTAAAGAGGTAACTTATCCACAGGTAATGCAAGCAGGATCGAATACCGATGAGCAGGTGCAGTTAATAACTTATATGATTAATGGTAACACTTGTTCTTATGCATTATACAATTATTTAAATACTCATGTCCAACCTTTGTTAACACAGATTGATGGAATACTGAAAACCGAAATTTATGGATCGACACCTTATGTTTGGGAAATTGAGTACGAACTATCTAAACTAAAGAAATTAAATATTACTAAAAACGAAATAAGACAAGCTGTAAGTAATTACTTTAAACAAACAGATGTAGGTTATAATCTGATAAAAACAAATAACAATGCAGTGTCGTTAATGTTGATGACCTCGCTGGTTGGGCAAAATAAAAACCCTCGGTTGTTGCCTCAAATTCCGATAAAGAAAGTAGTTAATCGGATTATTTATTTAAACGATTTGGCTAAGGTTAATCACAAACAAAAACAGCAACAATCGTTTTACAGGATAAATGGATTAACAGCTGTTAATATGGTTGTGTATGCCGATAAAGAAGCTAACCAAATTAGTCTGGCTAAGAAGGTAAAAGCAAAAATGCAGCAGATAGAAGAGAATCTTCCGAATAGTTACTCGTTGACAATAGCATACGATTCGTCTGTTTTTCTCGAAAAAGAGATTAATAAAACCTTTTGGCGAACATTGTTTTCGATAGTTATCTTACTGATGTTTGTATTATTAATAAGTCGTAGTTTCAGATATTTATTAATAATTGTAATTACATTATTTGCCAATTTATCAATTGCAATATTCTTTTATTACATTCTTAAAATAGAAATTCATCTTTATTCGTTGGCAGGAATAACTGTATCTCTAGGGATTTTGATCGATAATTCAATCATAATGGTCGATCATATTCGGCATAAAAATAATCGTCAGATATTTTTAGCAATTATGGCCGCTACACTAACTACTGTAGGAGCTTTATTTGTAATTTTTTTCTTAGAAAAAGAACAGCAGATAAATTTATTAGACTTTGCATGGGTTATTGTAATAAATTTATTGGTATCGCTAGGGATTGCTTTATTTTTTATTCCATCGGTAATGGAAAAAATTCCTATTCCTAAAAAGCAAGGTCGTTATTTTTTCCGTCGAAAACGAAAAGTGTTAAAATTTAATCGATTTTATAAAAAGATATTACAGAAACTGACCCAATGGCGATTGTTGGTATTGATTGTTGGTGTATTGATATTTGGATTACCTGTGTTTATGATTCCTACCGAGATAACCGAAAATGTATGGTATAAAAATATATATAATAAAACCCTAGGGTCTGATACTTATATTGGTAATATAAAACCAATTGTTGATAAAGCACTGGGCGGAACACTTAGATTGTTTGTAGAGCATTTGCGCGAAGAGAATTATTTTTCTTCGCCCCGAAGAACAGCATTGAATGTAAGAGTGAAACTACCTCAAGGAGCTTCGATAAATCATTTAAATGATATTTATGTCGATTTCGAAAATTATTTAACTCAGTTTAGCGAAATTGATTTCTTTCAGACCAATATCAATAGTTTTGAGAATTCGCGTTTGGTTATCTATTTTAAGAAAAAATACGATTATTCTACTTTTCCGTTCTTATTAAAATCACGACTCGAAAGTAAGGCAATTCATTTTTCGAGTGCCGACTTTAGCATATTTGGAGTAGGGCGGGGGTTTAGTAATGCTCTTTATTCAGGGTTTAAGAATTCTAAACTAATATTTTCGGGCTATAACTACGAACAATTGTTGAAACATACACACAAAGCAAAAAATATGATGTTGAAAAGTCCTCGCATATCTAAAATTTTTATCGAAAGTGGTAATGCCTGGTGGTTTTACGATTCGTATAATACGTATTTCGAGATTGACAAATCGTATTTAGCTCTTAACAATACCTCAATTATAAATTTTGTTAGCGATTTGAAAACTTATGGGTTAGAAAGCGAGCATTTGCTTAATATCCCATTTAATAACGATTTCGAAAGTTTAGAGTTGATATCAGGTAAAGCTAAAGAAACCGATCTTTGGCTATTAAAAGAACAATTGTTAGGAAACAATAAATGTTTAAAATTTAAAAAAGCTGGGAAAGTTTATTCGCAAACAGTAGGGAAATCAATTTATCGCGAAAATCAACAATATATTCTTACTTTGGCATACGATTTTATTGGCCCATCGGAATTAGGACGAATAGAACTTGAAAAATACGAAGAAGAAGTAAATAAAAACTTGCCTGTAGGATATAAAGCAAAAATTCCAACTTACTCGGGATATTGGAATGTTAAAAATAAGAATCAGTACCTATTGCTAATATTAATGATTACGATTGTTTATTTCATTTGTGCTATTTTGCTCGAATCGTTAATACAGCCTTTGTTGGTAATTGCAATGATCCCATTGTCGTGTGTTGGTATTTTTGTAATGTTTTACGTAGGAGGATTTAAATTTGATCAGGGAGGATATGCTTCATTTTTGTTGGTTAGTGGGCTTGTTGTAAATTCGGCTTTGTATATCTTAAATGATTTTAACAATACTGTTCAGAAACGATTTGTTACTCGTCGATTAAGTAAATATCTAAGAGCATATAACTATAAGATAATACCTGTTTTGTTAACTATAGCATCGACTATTTTGGGTTTACTTCCTTTTGTTTTTTGGCAAACAAAAGAACCTTTCTGGTTTGCTTTAGCTATAGGTACAATAGGAGGGTTGATATGCTCAATTCCGGCAATATTTGTGTTTTTGCCTTTAATGATTAAAAAATTAACAAATAAAATAGAAGAAAATGGTTAAGTTTCTAACGAAAAGACCTGTAGCTACAATAATGAGCTTTATTGCAGTTGTTTTATTAGGTTTGGTATCGTCTAATCGATTGCCTGTTTCTTTACTTCCCGACATAAATATTCCAGAAATAACGATATTTATCAATAAAGAAAATACTTCGTTGCACGAACTCGAAAATTCTATTACTCGACCATTCCGAAATCAGTTACTTCAGGTAGGAGGAGTTAAAGATATTCGTAGCGAAACTAAAAATAACCAAGCAATAATTCGTTTAATTTTCGATTTTGGTGTTGATATCGATTATGCATTTATCGAGGTAAATGACAAGATAGATGCTGTTATGGCTTTTATGCCCAACGATGTTAAACGACCTCGCATAATAAAAGCGAGTGCTACGGACATTCCTATTTTTGCATTAAACATTTTTTATAAAGACAAAAATAAAAACTACGAATCGTTATTGTATTTGAGCGATTTTGTAAACGATGTAATAAAAAAGCGTATAGAACAATTGCCCGAAGTGGCTATCGCTGACATTAGTGGTATTGTTAGTCCTGAAATATATATAAAACCGAATCTTAATAAAATTCGGAGTCTTGGTATTGATATGAGTGACTTTAAGAATGCTTTTATCCAAAATAACTTAAAAGCAGGAAGCATTCTTGTTCGCGATGGTCATTATCAATATAATGTAATATTTAACACACAGATAAATACAGTAGAAGATATTGGGAATATCTTAATAAAGAAACAAAATCGATTGTTTGCTCTAAAAGAGTTGGCTCAAATCCGAGTTCGACCTCAAGAACGGAAAGGTTTGTTTTTGAATCGAAATCAAGAGTCGATAAGTTTAGCTATAATAAAACATTCATCGGCTCAGATGAATTTGATGAAATCTGAGGTTAAAAAGGTGTTGGCAAACTTTCAGGAGGATTATCCAGAATTAGATTATGAAATTACTCAAGATCAAACAATTTTATTAAACTATTCGATTACGAATTTGAAGCAGAGTCTTATTTTAGGATGTATTTTAGCAATTATTATTATGTTCTTTTTTATTCGTAATCCTAAAGCTCCGTTGTTAATAGCTTTTAGTATTCCGGTTTCTTTAGTAATTAGTCTTCTTATTTTTTATGTAGTTGGTATTTCGATTAATATAATTTCATTGTCGGGGCTTATTTTAGGAGTAGGTATGATGATTGATAACTCAATTATTGTTATCGACAATATAGCTCAGCATATTGTTCGAGGAGAAAAATTAATGAAAGGAATTGTTGCTGGCACCAACGAAGTTATTCGTCCTTTAATTTCGTCGGTACTAACAACGTGTGCCGTGTTTATTCCTCTTATTTTCTTAAGTGGAATATCGGGTCAGTTGTTCTACGATCAGGCAGTTGCTGTTACTGTAGGTTTGTTTGTTTCTTTAATCGTGTCGATAACTTTATTGCCTGTTTTGTATAAGTTGTTTAAGATTGATGTTAATAAAACTCATACAAGAAAATCGGTATTGTTTGATATTGAAAAGCATTATAACAATTGGTTTAATCATGTATTTAGCTTTCGTAAAATATATTTCCCTGCATTTTTTGTATTTATTCTGCTTGGTGTTATTTTGTTTGGTAAGCTCGAAAAGCGACAAATGCCCCAGTTGGAAGAAAACGAAATTGTAGCTCAAATTGATTGGAATCAGAATATCAGTTTAGAAAATAATAAAGATCGTGTACAGAAAATATTAGAACAATGTACTGATGAAATACAATCGAACAGTTATATTGGCTTGCAAAATTTCATCTTAAACAAAACTTTAGATCTGGGTTTAAATCAAGCAAAAATTTATGTGAAAGCTCAAAATTCAGGAGCAATACAAGTAATCAAGAATTCGATTATCCAATACATTGAATCGAATTATGATAATGTTGATGTAAAATTTAGTGCTCCGAAAAATATATTTCAGCGTATTTTCAAGAGCGATCAAAGTTCTGATATTGTTTTGAATGTTAGTATGATCTCTGACAGAACCCTTCCTTCGCAAAATCAAGTAAACTTAGTTGCAGATAAACTAGATGATTTGTCTATAGATGTAGATAGAACTACCGTAGTAAAACAGAAAAAGATAAATTTAAATATCAATCATAAGAAGTTATTGTTATATGATGTTGAATATGATGATCTAATTTTTACACTTAAAAATGCATTTAATAAAAATCAGATAGGAACTATTGTCAATCAGAATAAATTTATACCTGTAGTTACGGGTAATGAAAAAGAAACTATAGAAAATATACTACAGACAACATTTGTAAAAAATAAAAACGACAAGCAGATTTTAGTTGCTTATTTAGCTAAGCTCGAAATAATAAACGATTATAAGTCGATAGTTGCATCCGATCAGGGGGCATTTATCCCGATAAATATTGCTTGCGACAGAAGGGTGAAACAAAATTTAGATTCGATTACAAACAGGTTAAGAAATTTTACGAATCTAAATTTCGAATTAACAGGTTCGTGGTTTCAAACACAGAAATTGATAAAAGAAATGTCGATTGTTTTGTTTATATCGTTGTTGCTATTGTTTTTTATTTTGTCGGCACAATTCGAGTCGTTAATACAGCCGTTTATTGTTTTGTTGGAAATCCCGATTGATATTGCAGGAGCATTTCTGTTTTTATATCTCTTTGGGAGTAGTATAAATATTTTATCTCTTATAGGTATTGTTGTAATGGCTGGGATTATTATTAATGATTCGATATTAAAGATTGACACAATAAATAAGCTTAGAGAGAAAGGAATGCCTTTGCTTGAAGCAATTCATTTGGGAGGAACACGAAGGCTAAAACCCATAATAATGACGAGTTTAACAACAATATTGGCTCTTTTGCCCTTTTTGTTTGGTAGCGATATGGGTTCGAAGTTGCAACAACCTTTGGCTTTAGCTATTATAGGAGGTTTGTTTGTCGGGACTTTTGTTAGTTTATTCTTTGTTCCGTTGATTTATTATTTTTTGTACAAAACAAAATAAACACTAAGATAAAAAGTTCTATAAAAAAATTATTTTTACCGAAATTAATATACAATGAGAAAGATCGTAATTGCTTTATTCAGCATAATTTTTTGCACAAACTTATATGCACAACAAACAATAACAGAAAAATTAACATTTGCACAGGTAATAGAATTAGCTCGTCAGCAATCGCCTAATGCGATTATGGCTAAGCACCAATTTCGAGCCAATTACTGGTCTTATGTAACTTACAAGTCGGAATTGTTACCTCAGGTAAAGTTGTCGACGGTGTTTCCGAGTTTGGATCGTAGTTTTAAAGAATTTACTGATTCGACAGGAGCTCGATATATACGATACAATCAGAATACTAGTAGTGTTGATGTTAATGTAACACAAAATGTTCCTTTTACAGGAGGACAATTATCGGTAAATACTTCTTTACTTCGGTTAGATAATTTGGGAAGTAAATCGCATTCGTATTCATCTACTCCGGTTTTGATTCGATACAATCAACCTATGTTATTTTTTAACGAATACAAATGGAAACATAAGATAGAACCTTTAAAATACGAAGAGGCAAAAAAGAAATACATACTAGCAATGGAAGAGGTTTCGTTGAAAGCAGTAGGATACTTCTTTGATCTTGCTTTAGCACAGCAGAACTTACAAGTTAGTCAGCTTAATTACTCGAATGCCGATACTTTATATAAGATTGCTACAGGACGATATAAGATAGGAACTATTGCCGAAAACGAATTGATGCAAATGGAATTGAGTTTTTTAAATGCTGGTTCGTCGTTAAATTCGGCTAAGCTGGATTTAGAAGTTAAGAAATTTCAGCTTAGATCTTTTTTAGGTTTTAACGAAAAAATAGATTTGCATTTGATAATTCCTAAAGAAATTCCTCAAATTACGGTTGATGTTAATGAGGCTCTTGACTTAGCGATGCAAAATAATCCTAGTATGTTATCTTTTGACAGACAACTTATTGAAACGGAAAGAGATTTGGCAAGAGCACGTTCGCAAAGACGCTTACAAGCTAGTATTGATGCTAGTGTTGGGTATACACAGCAAGCACGCGATATTCATGATGTGTATTTGAATCCACAAGAAAGACAAACCATTCGATTGGCTCTTGAAATACCCCTTTTAGATTGGAAAAGAGGGAAGGGGCGATATAAAATGGCCGAATCGAACAGAGAGCTAGCACTAGTTAATGTAAAGCAAGGGAAAGTTGATTTTCAGCAGAACGTGTATCTTAATGTAATGCAATTTAATTTACAAGACGACCAATTGATGATTGCAGCAAAATCGGATACTATTGCACAAAAAAGATATGATATTACCAAACAGAGATTTCTTATAGGTAAGGTTGATGTTTTAGATTTAAATGTAGCTCTTAAAGAAAAAGACGAATCGAAAAATGCTTATATATCGGCTTTGCGTCAGTATTGGAACAATTATTATGCACTAAGAAAAATTACATTGTTTGATTTTGTTGAAAATAAAGAACTCACAGCTGATTTTGATAATTTAATTAAGTAGAGATTTAATACAAAAAAGAAAATTGTTTTATGTTGGGGGCTTGGGTTTATAACAAAAGAACATCAAAATGAGAGATAAAAATTATTCATTTTTATAAATCCTTCATTTTGAAATTTATTTGGTATAACTTTATTTCTGAAAAAGCCCGAAAATAGGAGGTTTCCCATCGAAAATCAAAACTAACCACTTCTGAATCGAATTTTACCACTCAGAATCGAAATTAACCAGGTTATTTCTGACTTTTTGTGGTAGGTGTTCGAAATTTTATGGTTGTTTTCAATTTCAAGTGTTCATAAGAAGTTTTCGAGTAGTTATTTTTAATAAAGTGTGGTTGGTAAAGAAAAAAAGATTGATATTTTGGAAAACTATAAGTCGTGAGAAATTTCCTCGAAGTTATTTTCAATTTTCACCCT
>JAKSCO010000007.1 GCA_022360575.1 Bacteroidales bacterium
AATGCATCAATATTATCAATATATATATCGAATGCTTTTAGATTATTTTCAAAAACATCCGTACTTGCTCCAAATCCAATATCATATAATAAATTCCCTTTATTAGTAGTAAAAAGATAAGAAACACCTGGTTCACTTTTAAATCCTTTTTGTGCATAATATTCAACGATTACCTTAATCTCTGCATACTCTACTTCTTCTAGCTGTATTCTGTATGCTTTTTTGATTCTTTCTTCATTATACTTAGTGGCTAATTCTTGATTTTGTATAAACTTTTTGTTCTTCATAATTAATATAGGAATCAAAACAGGTGTACTTAAAATAAGTGCAGGCCATAACAATGGATTTATTTTATAGTTCATGTTTATACCTCCACTTCAATTTTCTGTCCTGCATATTTACCAGGTGTTACATGGTAGATTTCTTTTATATGATAATTGATGAAGGTAATCTCCTTGTGATTTACCCCTTTATTCTCTAAATAGTTTTTATACCTATTCAATATATCTTTATAATCATTTAACTGTTCTGTTATCTTCACTCCCTTTATTTGATATCCTTTAATTTTATCCCACATTGTTATTGCAATCTTCTGATTTAACAACCTCCTAAATTCTTTTAAATCTTTGTCTTTTAAACCTATTATAAGTGTATCCTTTTCAACATTAAAAAATTGAATACTAAATACTTGAGGAGAGTTTTCATCTCCTAAAAAAGCTACAAAACACTTATTGCATGAATTTATATAATTAGCTATCTCTATTTTACTTCCCATCATTTCCTCCTATATATTCTCAATCTTAAATTTATTCACTCTCATTAATATGATGCCTTTACAGTTAATTTTGATGTTTCTATTGGTTGCATTATTCTTAGCATATTTTTTTGCTCCTCTAACCGCCATTGCGTATAAAAAACCAGAGGTTTTGTAAATACATTTACCACTAATTTTATATATTTTTTTATTTTCCTTAATCGATACCGTAACATATGGATTATTCATCACATTTTGCTTTGTTTTATTCATAAACTGATCACTGATTAATACTTTATCTCTGGCGACTAAATGCTTAGAATGAATAGGAACGATATTTGCAATCCCTTCATTTGATGCCGTTGCAAACACAGCATCCTTATGAATCTCAAAAATCTCCTTATGAACCTTTAAGTTTATATGATTTCGTAACGAATCAAAATGACCCTTTTTTTTTTTTTTTTTTTTTATTAAAAACACTGATCCTATTAACCCCAAAACAAACATAATACTATCTTCATATACTTTATATTTTGGTATTTGCACAAGCGGTGGAAAAGGTACTGCCCAAACCAATAATAAAAAGAATAAGATGATGTTATCTCGCCTCTTCGCTGTAATGAAAAGTAATAAAGTATACGCTACCGTAGGACAAGGAAGTGTTCCTGGCATAATCCAAAATTGCATCTCTCTTCCTAAAAATCCACCAAAGAACGGATAAATCATCATGACCATAATACTGTGCACCTCCAATTATCACATCTC
>JAKSCO010000071.1 GCA_022360575.1 Bacteroidales bacterium
ATTATAACCAGAAACAACATCCTCAAATACTTCTACTGTATCAATATAGGTAGAAACACAACCATGAGGATTTGTTGCAGTTAATTTTACCTGATAATCTCTTACATTAAAATGATCTGTATTATTATAAGTATGTGTAAAGTCACCTAAATCTGTAGGAGATCCTGAAATTAGAGCATTATCTACTCTCCATTCGAAAACATTTGCCGAATTCCCAACTGAAGTATTGATTATATTTGTTGTAAAAGGAGGACATCCTTCGTTATTCGTTATCGAAATTCCTGCCTCAACACGAGAATATGCAGTTATATTCAAAGACGTATCATGAAAACATCCATGAGGAGATTCTGCATGAAGAGTTACATTGAAAACCCGATCATTGGTTACTGAATTTACAAAAGTATGAGAAATATCTGGACTTAAATTTGTTGTATTTCCTGTTACTCCATCATCAAAATCCCAAACAAAAGTATTAGCATCAGAACTTGGGTCTGTCTGATTATCAAAATTCACCGTAAATGGAGTACAATTCGCCAATCCTGAGGTTGATACAAATTGAGCCCGAACTGAAGAATGAACTAATATTTGTCTGGTTAAAGTATCGGAGCATCCATTTGCATTTAATGAAACTAGAGTTAGATCAAACGTCATATCTGACCCTGAATTATTCACAAAATCTCTTGTTATTTGTTCGGTAGCTTGAGTTGATGTATAATCAGGAGTTCCGATAGCATTTGCCGAATTCCAATACCAATTATATGTTCCTCCTTTTGAGTTATTAGTTATAGTTACATTCAACGGAGAACAACCTTCTGATACATTAATAGAAAAAGCTGATTGTACTACATTACCAACAATAACAGTTGTATCAACATTATCAACACAACCTCTGTTAGTCTCAACATCTAGCCTTACATTATAAGTTACTTGAGAAGCACTATTTAAGTTTCTATACAAATGAGATGGATTTGCTAATGAAGACGAAGCTCCATCACCAAAATTCCAAACATAGTCAACATCTGGCAAGGCTGCATCCGAAATAGTAGAAGTAAAATTAATCTGTGTCGAATCACAAACTGAAACATCAGACAATGTTATTGCATCAATATTTATGCTTGGGTAAATTTGCATAGCTATAGTATCACTAGTAGAACATAGACCATTCGAATGATTAACTTCTAAAATTAAATTGTAATTCTCTATTGTAGAACCACTATTCAAATACGTATAAGTTGGAGGATTTTGATTTGTACTTGTAGCCCCATTTCCATAAGACCAATTCCAAGAATTTATATTATCTCCTACCGAATTATTTACAACATTAACTTCTAATGGCGAACATCCATGTACTGTATCAACATGAAATGCAGCTAAAGCTTTATAAATATTAATAATATTCGATGTGTCATCAAAACAACCATATATCGATTGTGCTCTTAATGTAAATGTAGGTGCAATATCTCCATTCCTATCGTTCAAATAAGTATGGTTTATTGTATTAGAAGTAGAACTTAAGTTTGTTCCATCACCAAAAGTCCATAAAAATTCTGATGCCAAATGTGTTCCATAATTTGAAGTATTCGTAAAAACGACATCGCGACTATTACATCCAATATAACTATTTCCATCGATATTATAACTCGCTCTTATCTCTGGATATACTACAATTGTATCATAATTTATAAACTCACAACCCTCATCATTTTTTATTCGCATAACAACAACATTCGTATCAACACCATCATTGGTTTGTAAATTTCTATACAAATGATCTACATGAGTAAACGCAGTCATTACTGTATCCGATCCATCTCCAAAATCCAGAAATATTGAATCAGCCCCTGACGACAAATTCGAAATTCGAACTGTTAAAGGAGAACAACCTTTATCTTCATTAATAGTAAATCCTCCTTCTAAATAAGGATGTACTAAAATGTCCATCTCTGCAGTATCACGACAAAACCATTGCGACCGAACAACTAACTGCGCTTTATACGTTGTATCACGATCTGAAATATTATTGTATCTATGAATCGTATCTGCAATTGGAGATAATGCCCCATCACCAAAATTCCATCGATAAAAATCTTCGTTTACCGAAAGATTACTACTAATAAACTCTACATCTACAGGATTACAAGAAACTGTATCGGCAAGATTACCTAAAGTAAATCCAGCTGTTACATGAGGATAAACCGTTATTATTGTACTAAGCGTATCTGTACATCTTGCTGTTTTTACTCGTAATCTAACTTTATATTTCTGAATGGAATCAGAAGGTTCTGTACTTGTATTCGAAAATGTATGAATAAACGTACTATCAAGATCATTGTAAATTCCATTACCCCATATTACTGTATCTCGATCTAATACTCCGGCAACTCCTTCTCTATTAAAATCCCAATAAGTTTCATCAACATCTGTCGACATATCTCTAAACTCAAGATCTAAAGGACCACATCCACTTCCTTGTTCTACAAAAAACGAAGCATTTGGCTGAATAGCTCGTTCAACTAATACTGATGCTGTGTCTGAGATCCCACAGGCACCAGAAACACGAACAAAATACGTTCTAAAACCATCAACTATAGCTGTAGGGTTCGATATCGTAGTACTCGAAAGGTTAACCGATGGCCACCAAAGAAACTGACTCCCTCCTGTTGCAAATAACTGAACCGTATCTCCCTCACAAGCACGTATCGAAGAACTAGGTTGATTTCCTCCTCCTTGTATTGTATTAGCTCCGACATCTAATTCATTAAAATCTGAAAAATAACCAAAACGACATCCCCCAAAAGTATCTCCATTGATTAATCCCAAATGAAAAACATCACGAGTATTTGTTATTGTATGTACATCTCCTACATCTATAACCCCTGTCCCTGTAAAAAGAAACTGGGCAGCAACCCAATCTCCCGACAACCCCACTGGATTAAAGGCCATTGAATCTATTATGTCATTCCGAACAACTCCATCAAATAAAAATCCTCCTTGAGCACCCGCTCTTACCATAATATTTATATATAAAGGCCAACTGATATCACGCACAAATGTAACCGAAGTTGATCCCGTACAACGATCAATTGGAGGTAACACTGCTCCTCCCATCTCAGTTCCATTTCCTGACACATGCAATACAGATAAAGGCTTATTCGAAATTATATTTAAAAAATCATTTGGATAAATCCCTGAATTAAACTGGACTCCCTGTTGTTGACCTCTATTTATAGTAGCATTAGGCATTGTAGTTGTAGTATCGATAGTTCCGCCCCACCATATTCGTGTATTATCCTCAGGTGCTGCAACATAAACCCATTCTCTATTATTACCTAAACCTCCTTTCATTGCTACATATTCAGTCCCTAAAATATCATTATCTTCTCCAGCAGCTCCCCTATAAGGAACCCATTGATCTCCTATGATATCATATCCTCCACCCATATCATCTCTTACCGAATCGTCTTTCTTTACAACAGCAACTCCTGGACCTGAAGTAACACGAATAATTAAACCTCCTAAATGCTGATTAGATTCAACCCCCCACCAACCAGGAATAGGAAGACCTGTTACTGTAGTAGCATCCCAACCCGGGGCACAAGAATATACCTCGCCTCGATTCAATGTAATTGTATAAGGATTTGTTTCGTTTTGATTTAACCCATTACGAAAAACACTTCTTCCTGCAGGAGGAATAATTTCAACAACGGTACCATCCTCTATCGCAATAATATCAGCCGAAGAAAAACCTCTTTCATTATAACTAGGACTCATATTATAACCATGAGATTGAAAAGGTATAATAAACTCCCTACCTATTCCATTTGCCCCTTTTAATGCATAAATATCACTATTGTTATTGGTTGTATTCGTAAAATATACACTTATTGGTGATGTACTTGTTATTAAAATGGCTTTATTTCCTATATTCGTTCTATTAGCATCAACCAAAGATCTTTGATCTATTAATGTAGTATTTTCCATTATCGCATGACGCGGATCTGATTTTAATATATTTTGCGTAACTGTCGAAAAAGCAGGAACATTTAAAACTATTGGTGTAAAATCAGTTCTTGAAGGCATTTCAATCCGAACTTCGGCATCAAACTCTCTAGCAGTAACAACTATTTTAAAATTTTCACTAACATGTTCCTGTGTTATATTAGGTTTCGCAAACCAGAACTCTGTATCTGTTTGCCCTTTTATTTGTAAAGAAAAAGCAATTAAAATCCCTAATAAAATGTATCTAAATTTTCTCATATTCAGTAAGCTTTTACCACTAAAAATTGAACGTTCATGAACAAAAATAAAACTTTTGCGTATAAAAAACCAAGTTTTATGGAATTTGTACGAATATATCAATAGAAAGTTATATATCTCCAAATTTAAATTTTAAATAAAATGTCATAAATTTACTTATAAATGTACTCAAAATTTGCTAATTACAATACTACATACACTATGAAAAGATTAATTTTATTAATTACAGGAACTATTATATCCTTTGTATTACAAGCTCAGAAAGTTGAAGAAAGAGTTGTTTTTCATGAAGGATTTGAAGGCGGAACACGCC
>JAKSCO010000107.1 GCA_022360575.1 Bacteroidales bacterium
ATATTATTAGCACAATATTTCACCTCATAAGTAAATATTGTACAACTCTTATAATTAATCATTTTTAAATGTTATTATCCAAATGTTTACTTGTTAAAACTGCTTTTAAAGACTTTTAGTCTTTTGCATAATTTTTAATTAGAGTGTGGCATCGTTAATACAGATGCATTTTACAAGCCCTAAATTTAAAAGTTTTCGTGAGATATTTATTGGAATATTATAAAAAAATACTGCTAATGGTCTGTTTAAACTTTTAGGAATCCATTTTTTCTTCTAGGAGCTCATTCTGATCGCTAGGAACCCATTTAAACTGCTTAGGAGCCCATTCTGATCGCTAGGAACCCATTTCAACCTCTAGGAGCTTACTTGATCTGCCAAAATGTCTGCATTAACATCCTACACACGATTCAAAACAAAAATATTTTGGTATTTAATAGCTCTCCGATTTTATTGTTCGTTTTCAGCTCACTAATTGTCATCCTTATTTAGATTGGATATTTAAAATAAATATTCATTACTTTGCATAGTAAATAAAAAAACAAAATATGTTTCAATTTGGTTTATTTGCTACATTCATTCCATACCTGTTAATCTCAATAGCTTATTTGGGATTTTTAGGAGGAAATGCCTTGCAAAAAAATCAGTTTATAAACAAAACCGATTTAATATCCGAATACAACATAACATTTACCGATAGCTATGTCGAGGTAACCGACAACACACAACTTTGCAACACACAATCAGAAATAGACCAAAACACAGATCTAAATACTACAGAGTTTACTTATCACACACTATTTAATTACTTCCGACCCAAAATTCCGGATTATCTGTTTTCTGGATTTATTTTAAGCTTGCCTCCTCCTGTTTTATCTTAGTTTACTTTACCGGCCTGCAAACCACATTGCTCTTTGCAAAAATTGCCGATACATTTTCTATTGTTAAATTTTCGAAAGAGTTTTTTCTGTTTCTATAATCAGAAAAAATCGCAAAGAGACACAAATAATTCGTACCAATAGTTCGCAGGCAAACAACTAATAAATAACAAACAATAAATTCAAAATCAATAAAACTACCGATAAATGCAACTTAAACTAATTATTGTTTTAGCTCTATTAGCAATTAATTGCAATTTAGGATATGCTATTAATCCCTCTAAAAAAGAAATTAAAATAGTAAATCACGAAACCAACAATCCTATACAATATGCCAATGTAATGTGGGCTTATGTTGATGAAATCTCGGACAACAAAAACACCATTTCAGACAAAGAAGGAAATATATTTCTGAATTCAAGTAAAAATAAATCAATTGTAATTTCGGTTACCTGCATCGGATTTAAACCTTTTTACGATACAATTAAAGTTGCAAAAACCAATAAAATTTACTTAACCGAAGATATCTTTAATCTGGAACAAGTTACTGTTACTGCTACCCGCACACCTGTAACAGTAAAACAATCGCCAGTTCTAATACAGGTAGTTAGCAACAAAGAAATAGAGCGTTTAAATGCTGTCTCTCCTTTAGATATTCTCGAAGCCGAAATTCCGGGTGTCGAAATAGCCTACCACGGATATGGTCCCTCGTTAAAAGTACAAGGTTTAAGCGCCAATTACTCATTGATATTAATC
>JAKSCO010000138.1 GCA_022360575.1 Bacteroidales bacterium
GAAACGTATTCGCGAAGAGGGAGGCTACGAAGTGTATGCGCTTAAAGGCTTCGAGTTATTATCAGACTTAGTAAAGCTTCTAGATAAAACTTACGAAATCACAGAAGAGGATTTTAATAAGCAAATTAAAGAGTTTCCTCAAGCAATTCAAGATTATCAGGCTCGTATTTATTTATGGGATGGTATTATGGATGCTCGCGATAATTCAAAAGATGAAACTGCATATCTTAAACGTTTGTATCGTTATTTCGACACCTTTAAAGTAATTAGATTAATGAATTACTTGGCAGAGAATGCGTATCCAAAACGTGAGGTTGCTATTATGGCTGCTGATTTGGCGGATGCTATGGGGTTAACTTATGAGGAGAAAACAGAAGAATCTTTGCTAGAATCGTACCGTAGATTTGATAGAATAGGAGAGAAGTAAACACAAATTTCTCTTAATAATATAATATAAAAAGAGGCTGTTCAATAATGATTTTGAGCAGCCTCTTTTTTATGGGGTTTCGCTATTAATTCTTAAACAGAAGATTGTCTGGAATAATGTTAAGTACAAACTCTCTTGATGTAGTTTTGTTGGTTGAGCCATTTGTTGGGAAATCAAGTTCAATTAAGGACATGCTCCAAGAATTATCACTTGTAAATGGATTCATTGAATAGCCGTCTGCATTATTTGGAGTAAATAAAATTGAAGGAGGGCCATCTAGCTGAATGTTTATTCTAACACTATCGAATACTTGTGATAGCAATTCGGGGCCTTCAGTGTTAAAGTCAGAACTTGTGTAAATGTCAAAATCATCATTTTTGCTGATTGTAAACGTGGTTTCTCTGTACCCAGCACTATAAGAGAATTGGTACAGTCCATTTTGCATGTATTCTGCCTTAGGATAAAGAATCACTTGCATCTCGCCATCGGTACAATTCTTTAATTTTAGACGAGAGATTTCGTTAGTTTCCTCTTTGCATGCCGAAAACAAAAACAGCACACTTAATAGATAAATAAGCTTTTTCATAAAAATTCATTGTTGTGACCATATTTACAAGGAATATTATTAGATGTGACTTTCATTGTATACATGGTCGTAGTTTATTGATTAATTAACTCACAGAAAACGAATGTATACATTTATTATTATGTAAGGAAATAAAATTTTATGATAAGGGGAAAAAAGAAAGGGTAAGCTACTTGCATCGCACCGCTACAACCGCCTACCCTTGCTTCCTTCCGGACCTGGGGGGATTCAGCGGGAGCTGGTCGTACAAGACTTACCCCAGCACAAAAGTAGTAAAGATTTCCTTTGATCCAACTCTTGAGCGCAAAAAAATGTGGGAAAATTAGAGAGCGATATTTTAAGAGCTTGTACTATAGAATTGTAGCAATATGTATTTTTTTTGATTTTTTTTTGATCAGATAGTAGAGCTGGGTGTATTATTGGAGTAGCTATGCTTCAATTGGAGTAAAAATGATTCGGAGAGTGGTTTATTATTGTGGAATCTGCCTGATTTTAGTACTTGATTTAATCGAATAAGAGAAGCTGGGGTAAATATTAGAGTACTGCTTTGTTTTTAGAAATGGATATGCTGCAAACAGAAGAGTGCCGAGTAATTATTCTGTTCTGATGCAAATTAGAGAGTTGAGAATGAAGAGGAGGTTGGTAA
>JAKSCO010000229.1 GCA_022360575.1 Bacteroidales bacterium
AGACTCAAGAATATTATAACGATGTTGAGACTCCTACTATGTCTTATACAGGAGGATTAAATGTTCAGTATAAGGCAGCAACAAGATTAAGTGTACAGGTAGGAGTGTATTATACAACAATGGGGCAATCAATTGATTGTATTTCATTTTATACCAACGAAGCATATGGTATGGTAGCCGAGGAGTATCGAGATCGTTTCATTAATTCATATCGGTTAAATAATTCAATGGGTGAAATTAATTTTAATACAGCTTATATTATTAAAGATGATTTAGCTGGTCGTGTAGATGAGTTGTCAAACAATAAGGCATATATCGATGTAAAAAATCCAGCTTTTCAAAATGTAAATGCAAAAATTAAACAAAATTTTCAATATATTGAAGTCCCTGTATTTATGCGTTATAAATTAATTGATCGTTCTTTTGATTTGAATCTTATAGGTGGTGTCGGGGTTAATTTTTTAATTGGGAATGATGTGTTTCTTATGATTAACTCAGGGAAACAAGTTTTAGGTGAGACAAAAGATATTAATACTATAAATTATAATGGAACATTAGGTATTGGGATAGAATACCCTTTATTTAAGCGTATAAACCTTCGTTTAGAACCTTTGGTGAAATATTATTTGAATCCAATAAATACTAGTTCGTCGGTTAAAGCACACCCATATTCGTTTGGGTTATATACTGGAATTAATTATACTTTCTAAATAAACAATTCTAAAAAAGTTTTGTAGTAAAAGTAACTTATTCTTAACTAGAATTTTTACAGAAGTTTAAAGTTGTAATAGCTTTTATTAATTGATATTATCGGCTTTATGTAATCGTTATTTATTATGAGAGGATAAGAGAAGAATAATAAATGACATGACAATTCATTTTAACACACGAATATGATCTGTATTAATATTGCTAAGATATGTTTTTCATATTAGTGTTATGAAGGTTAAAGAACAAGATATTTTGGAAACTTGTAGAAAAATACTTCTTGAAGGAAAGGAATATAAATAACAAAAATATAAATAGATGAAGAAACATGTATTTTTTATAATCATAGGGTTTGGTGTTGTTATTATTACTTTATTAAGCCTAAAAGGAAATAAAGAAAATGGAGGAGACTATAAAAAAACATATGGAAATAAGTATTTGGTTTCGTCTATTCAATTACCAAATAATTTAAGTTTTGCTAACGAAAAAGTTCCTCTGTCATCGGTTGATGTTCGAGAGGCTTTTGATAGGGAATTATTGGTAAATACATACTGGCAATCTCAAACTTTATTATTTATAAAACGAGCGAATAAGTATTTTCCAGTAATTGAAAAGGTCTTAAAAAAGAATAATATTCCTGATGACTTTAAGTATTTAACTCTTATTGAGAGTGAATTAAGAAATGTAGTTTCTCCTTCAGGTGCTGTTGGGGTTTGGCAGTTTCTTAAGGGGACGGCCAAAGATTATGGATTAGAAGTTAATAAAGAAGTGGATGAGCGTTATCATCTCGAAAAGTCAACAGAAGCAGCTTGTAAATATTTATCTGAAGCCTATATGCTTTTTGGAAGCTGGACTATGGCAGCAGCATCTTATAATGTTGGAAAAAAAGGACTGATGAAACAAGTGGTAAGACAAAAGCAAAATAATTACTACAATTTATTGTTAAATGAAGAAACAGCTCGATATGTGTATCGAATTTTAGCAGTAAAAACAATCTTAGAAAGTCCTAATGAATATGGATTTCATGTTCGGAAACAAGATTTATATTACCCTGTCTCAATAGGGAATGTTGAGGTTGATAGCTCTGTTACTAATTTTGTCGATTTTGCAAAATATTTCTCAATAAGTTATAAAACTCTTAAATATTTTAACCCATGGTTAAGAGATTCATATTTAACAAACAAATCAAAGAAAAAATATTATATTCGAATCCCAAAAGAATCTAGTTTTCATGTAAGTTGTAATGATAATGACGTATCATATTAATTTATATATGAGATACGTTCAATTTTTAGTGGTAAAAATAAATGGCGGATATAAAGAATACAAGTAATGTTACTGTTTTAGGAGCAAGAGTTCATAATTTGAAAAATATCGATGTAGTAATTCCTCGAAATAAGCTTACTGTTATTACAGGTTTAAGTGGTAGTGGTAAATCTTCTTTAGCTTTTGATACTATATATGCGGAAGGACAACGTAGGTATGTTGAAACCTTATCGGCATATGCTCGTCAATTTCTTGGTAATATGGAACGTCCTGATGTGGATCAGATTACTGGGTTAAGTCCGGTGATTTCTATTGAGCAGAAGACTACAAATAAAAATCCTCGTTCAACCGTAGGTACTGTAACCGAAATATATGATTTCTTACGGTTATTATTTGCTAGAGCCTCGGATGCATATTCTTATGTAACAGGAGAACGAATGGTTAAATATACCGATGAGCAGATTATTAATCTAATTGTAGAGCAATTTAAAGGAAAGAACATAATGATTTTATCTCCTATGGTGCAGGGACGAAAAGGTCATTATCGCGAATTGTTCGAACAAATACGTAAAAAAGGATATTTATATGCACGAATAAATGGTAAGGTAACAGAATTAGTTCACGGATTAAAACTTGATAGATACAAAACACATCATATCGAGACTGTAATAGATAAATTAAAAGTTACTGAGAAAGATTTAGTTCGATTAAAGCGAACAATAAAAACGGCAATGGATCAAGGAAAAGGTATTTTAATGATTCTTGAGAAAGATTCTAATGAGATTAAATACTTTAGTAGAAAGTTGATGTGTCCTAAAAGTGGAATATCTTATAATGAACCAGCACCGTATAATTTTTCTTTTAACTCTCCGCAAGGAGCTTGTCCTAAGTGCAATGGATTAGGGTATATTCACGAAATTGATATAAAAAAAATAGTTCCAGATAAAACATTAAGTATAAAAAAGGGAGGGATTACTCCTCTTGGAAAATATAAAAATATATTAATATTTTGGCAACTTGAGGCAATTGCAGATAAATATAAATTTACATTAGATACACCTATTGCAAAGATCCCTGCTAAAGCATTAGATATTATACTGTATGGTTCTGACGAATCATTTAAATTAATGAATACCCCTTTGGGAAAATCGTCAAATTATTTCTTGAATTTTGAAGGTGTTGTTAATTATATAAATAATTTACAGCAAGAAAAAGTTGGAGAATTAAGGAGAAAAAGAACGGAACAATATGTAAAGAAATCAACTTGTCCTGAGTGTAATGGAGATCGTTTGAAGAAAGAGTCGTTATATTTTAAGATTGCAGACAAAAATATTGCAGAGCTTTCGAGAATGGATATCGATGAATTATTTAATTGGTTTGTTGATATTGAGCAAAAGTTAAGCGAAAAACAAAACATTATAGCTCGAGATATTTTGAAAGAACTTAGAGAGCGGTTGTCTTTTTTATTAGATGTTGGACTGAATTACTTGTCATTAAGTCGTACATCTCGAAGTCTTTCCGGAGGTGAAAGTCAGCGTATTCGATTAGCGACTCAGGTTGGTTCCAAATTAGTAAATGTTCTTTATATTTTAGATGAACCGAGTATTGGATTACATCAAAGGGATAATCTGAAGTTAATAACATCGTTAAAACAACTGCGTGATACGGGTAATTCTATAATTGTTGTTGAACATGATAAGGAAATGATTTTATCTGCTGATTATGTCATTGATATGGGGCCTAAAGCTGGATTAAAGGGAGGTGAAATAGTTTTTGAAGGAAGTCCTGAAGAAATATTGAAATCAGATTCATTAACAGCAGAATATCTTAATCACAAGAAAGAAATAAAGATATTAAAGGAACGAAGAAAAGGAAGAGGAAAAGAGATAATATTATCTGGAGCATGTGGACATAATTTAAAAAATGTAACAGTTCGTTTCCCTTTAGGTAAATTTATTTGTGTTACAGGGGTTTCAGGTAGTGGTAAGTCCAGCTTAATAAATGGGACGTTGCATCCTATCTTAAGTAAGCATTTTTATAGGAGTAATAAAGAGATTCTTGATTATAAAGGTATATCAGGACTTGATAATATTGATAAGGTTATTGAAGTAGATCAGTCTCCATTGGGAAGAACACCTAGATCTAATCCTGTAACTTATACTGGAGTTTTTGGTGACATAAGGAAGTTATTTGAACAAACCCCTGAGGCTAAGATTAGAGGCTACAAAGCAGGACGGTTTTCTTTTAATGTAAAAGGAGGAAGATGTGAAACTTGTCAAGGAGCTGGATTGCAAACAATAGAAATGAATTTTCTCCCAGATGTTTATGTCCGATGTAAAGATTGTAATGGGAAAAGATACAATAGAGAAACTCTTGAGGTAAAATATAAAGGTAAATCTATTAGTCAAGTCTTAGATATGACAATAAATCAAGCTGTTGTTTTTTTTGAGCATATTCCTTCTATAAAACAAAAACTAAAGGCAATTCAGAATGTTGGCTTAGGATATATAACCTTAGGGCAACCATCTACAACCTTGTCTGGAGGAGAATCACAGCGTGTAAAATTAGCTGCTGAATTAGCAAAACGAAATACTGGAAATACACTATATATTTTAGACGAACCTACTACAGGTCTTCATTTTGAAGATGTAAGAGTCTTGTTAGAGGTGCTTAATAACTTAGTTGATAAAGGAAATACAGTAATTGTAATAGAACATAATTTAGATGTGATAAAAGTAGCTGATCATATTATTGATTTGGGGAAAGAAGGAGGAGTTAAGGGAGGCAATGTCTTATTTGAAGGGACCCCTGAAGATTTAGTGAGGAAGCAAGAGGGCTATACAGCGATGTATTTAAAAGAAGAACTCAACATCTAGTGTATTGAGCAAAATAGTAAATTTATCATAAAAAGATTATTTTAGTACTTTTAAAGGAATTCAAAAAAAATAATATGACTGGAGAAGATTTAATCAAAGATGCATTTAATTCTAAGGACTGGAATGAAAGACAAACCTCTGATTCGTGGACAATATTTAAAGTAATGGCCGAATTTGTTGAAGGTTTTTCAAAACTTTCGAGAATAGGTCCGTGTGTTTCTATTTTTGGTTCAGCACGAACAAAGCCTGATAATAAATATTTTAAGTTGGCAGAGGATATAGCTTATAGGTTAACTCAGTTTGGTTATGGAGTTATTACAGGGGGAGGTCCAGGTATAATGGAAGCAGGTAATATTGGTGCTAAAAAAGGGGGCGGAAAATCTGTAGGTTTAAATATCGATTTACCATTTGAGCAATCAGCAAATATATTCATCGATCCTGATAAACTAATAAGCTTTGAACACTTCTTCGTGCGTAAAGTAATGTTTGTTAAATATGCACAAGGTTTTATTGTTTTACCCGGAGGGTTTGGCACTTTTGATGAGCTGTTTGAAGCGATAACATTAATTCAAACTGAAAAAATAGGAAAATTTCCGATTATCCTTGTTGGTTCTCATTATTGGAATGGTTTAATTTCTTGGATTAAAGATGTAGTTTTGAAAGAAGAACATAATATAAGCGAGAAAGATTTAGACTTAATTCAGATTGTTGATACGGCTGATGATGCTGTAAAAAAAATAAACGAATTTTATTCGAAATACTTATTAAGCCCGAATTTTTAGTACTTTTGAATCGTTATTTTTATCAACAAAGGTTGAGAATTATCAACAATTGTTAGTAACTTTTGGCTATGTTTTGTTTTTATTATAGTAAATGCCTATTTTTATTGAGCTTTGGTAAATTAATGCTTTAAGAATATGATTAAATATTTGTTGCTTCTGGCTAATATGTTTGTTCTGCTTGTTATAAATTCGTTACTTTCAGATATAGCAGTTAATGTTTCTGTTCCTCAACAGGTAGAAGCAGGCGAGGAGATTTTAGTTAAGGTTGTATTAGATAAATCAGATTTTGATAGTTTTGCCCGATTTCAACAAGAAGTTCCTGCTGGATTAATTCCAGAACCAGTAAATACAGCAAGTGCTGATTTTAGCTTCAAAAATCAGAAAGTAAAGTTTATTTGGTTAAAACTTCCAAGTGAAGAAAAAATAACGATATCATACAAATTAAAAGTTGATCAAAGGTTAAAAGGGAGTTTCGATTTAAAAGGAACTTTTTCTTATATTGCTAATAACGAACGCAAGTTAGTTAAACTTTCTCCTAAGCAAGTAACTATTAATCCTTCAAAATCAATAGAACAAAATTTAATTGTTGATATTAATGATTTTAAAAATTTAGTTGCTCCAACAACTCTGGCATCTGTTAAAAATCAGGTAAGTTGCATACGTCAAGTTCCTTCCTTAATTAACGGAACAAATGAATATGAAGTAACAATATTAATTAATAAAGGGAACAAAGATAAGTTTGCAAAGATACAAGAAGATATTCCAGACGGATTTACTGCAATGCCTATTGATGTTAAAGATGGAATATTCACATTTAAAGACCAGGTAGTTAAGTTTCTTTGGATGAATATGCCTGCTGATCCATTTTTTACAGTCTCATATAAATTAGTCCCAGATAATAATAATATTGAAAAGCCTCAATTAAAAGGAGCTTTTTCATATATAGAGAATGACAATACTTTAAGCATTAATATTACTGAACAAAATGTAAATTTAGCAAATGCATCAACCGAAGATTTAAAGACAGTTATCTCGAAAATAAAACCAGAGGTAGTTGAATCTGCTTATGTAGGACTTCCAAAAAATTATTCGGGTAAGGTAAAGATAGAAATAGCTGAAAGTGCTTTAAATGCCATGCGTAATGATACGAGGTTGACTCGTATGTTAAAGCCTGAGTCGGGAGTTTATTATAGGGTACAGATAGCTGCTGGGCATAAACCAATTAATATTAATCGGTATTTTAAGAAGTATAATTTAGATAAAGAAGTTAGAACTGAGTTTCATGAAGGATGGAGAAAATATTCTGTAGGTTCATTTTTTATTTATAAAGAAGCTCGAGATTACCGTGTGCAGATATGGAATACAACAACTATTGATGACGCATTTGTATCTGCATATAATAATGGAAAACGAATTACGGTACAAGAAGCTTTGATGATAACAAATCATCAATGGTATCGTTAATATTAATTCAATTTGAATGAAAATTTTTAGAATTCTTATAATATTAACCTTTCTATTGCTAGGAACAGAATTGATTCTTGCGCAAGGAGGGTATGAAGATTTACTTTTTGAAGAAGTAGAAGTTGAAAATCCTGTTTATATGCCAGTATTAGGAGTGGGGATTGGGTATATAAATTATTATGGTGAATTACAAAATGATTTTAAAAATTTAATTCAGGGACAACCCACTTATCGAGTTAACTTGTTTCAGTATATTGATAAAAAACATGCTTGGAAATTAAATGCAAATGCAACATTTGGAAAAATCACTGGTTTCGAAAGGAACTATACAACTCCAAGTGAAAACTTTAATTTTGAAACAAATATGTTTGCTGTTGGATTTAATGTGGAGTATGCCTTTGGGAATATTTTTCAGGGAGAGAAAAAGATACGTCCATTTTTTTCTATTGGGGCTGAATATATGGATTTAGGAAATGCAAAAACGGATATGTTCGATAAAGATGGAAATGTTTACAATTATATGACCGATGGAACTATTCGTGTTGGAGATAAAATTATAACTAGAGATTATAAATATGAAACTAACTTTAGTGATTTAGAAGATGCTTTTGGTCGTAAATCTGAGCGTTTTACAAAAGCTACTTATGCTATAGTTGCTGATTTTGGATTGGATTTTAAAGTAAGTAACCGTGTTGCTCTTCGATTTGCTTCGTCGTTGCATTATACAGGGACAGATGATATAGATGCTATTAGTTCGAAAAATACAGCAGGGCGTATTGGGGATTCTAAAGTTGATATGTTTTCGAATACTTATGTTTCGTTTAATGTTGATTTATTCTCGGATTCAAAAACTAAAATAGTTGAAAACTATTTTGCAGATTTGTCGGGAGAGTTTGATTATACTGTAATTGCAGATTCAGATAGAGATGGAGTTTTGGATCTAGCAGATGATTGCCCTCATACTCCAGAAGGAATTCCTGTAAATGATACAACTGGGTGTCCTCATGATGATGATGGCGATGGAGTTCCAAATTATCGAGATAAAGAGCAATTTTCGGACAAAGGGGCTATTGTTGATGATTTGGGAGTAGAGTTAAGCCCAAATAAAATACGAAAAATGTTATTTCAAGAATTAGCAGCTGTTAATAGAGATAAGCGTTACATGGTTCCAATAGGAATACTAAAGTCTAAATATACTAACGTTGACAAGCTTCAAATTCCGGAGAAATACAAAAATATAGATGTAAATAAAGATAATTATATTTCGTTTGATGAACTTCTAGATGCAATTAGCAGTTTTTTTGACTATGATTCGGAATTTACAACAGAAGATATATATGATCTAAATAGTTTTTTCTTTGCTCAATAATTAAAAAGTTAGAATTTTCTTATACGATCCATTTCTCTTTTTAAATCTTTTGTTTTTATATCTTGGCGTTTATCAAATTCTTGTTTTCCTTTTGCCAAAGCAATTTCTACTTTTGCCCATCCATTTTCAGTTATGAATAATTTTGTAGCAACTATAGTAAAGCCTTTTTCTGATGATTTGCGCTCAAGTTTCCTTAATTCTCGTTTAGTTAATAAAAGCTTTCGATCTTGTTTGGGATCGTGATTATAGTGAGTTCCTAAAGCATATTCTGTAATATTTAGACCTCGAATAAAAAGTTCAGATCCAATAAATACACAATATGCATCAACTAAGCTAGCTTTTCCTAAGCGAATGGATTTTATCTCGGTTCCAGCTAATTTTATTCCTGCAATAAATTTTTCGACGAAGGTGTAGTTGTATGATGCTTTCTTGTTGCGTATATTTATGTTACTCATCTTTTTTTGTTTGCTGCAAAGGTATTTATTTTAGTTAAACTTGTTTGGACTTTTAACAATTATATTTGAATTGACTATGGAGGTAAATGTCTTTATTATCAATAGTTCAAATTAAGTTAATAAAAATTGAATTGGATATAGACATGATTATGAAACTGATAATAATAATAGAACTTGTAACTATAATTAATGATATTAATATAAATCCAAGTGTATGCTCTTTTGGAATAGTTAATATTTTGAGAACTCCCAAGCTAAAAATAACTATAGAATATAATGAAAGAAAGTTAAAAGCAGAGATGCTGGGGTGTAAGTCGGCAATACCACTTGCTAATATTGACGGAAATGAAGAAAAACTTATTAAATTAAAAATAGCACTAAAATTTCTTGTTTCTTTAAACTTCGGGAGTAGCTGATTAATAACTAAACTAGATAGATGAATTGTAGAAAAGCATATAATAGTAAATGATAAGAATGATAGAATAATAGAACTTACAGAAAAATCTTTTAGACTGATTAATAACCCTAAGAGTCTAAAAATAGAACTAATAATAATTAAAGGTGTTAAAAAGTATAATATTGTATTTTTTATAGTGTAATTTATAGAGAGGCAATATCCCCATGTTTTTTTCGGATTTTTTATAAATCCCAGAATTAATTTAAATACTTGGAACTTCATTATTAGTTAATTATTGTTTTTTTTATTGCGGTTCAATATAGTAATATATTTACAAGAGACATAAGCTATATGCTAAAATAAATATCTTTATTTTTGTAGCTTTAAATAACTGATTGGATATGAATTCAAAATATAATATGTTAACTATTTTAGGAGCTACTGCGGGTGGAAAAACCTCTGTTGCTACTCGAATGGCATCTGTTTTAGATGGAGAAGTTATAAGTGCTGATTCAAGACAAATATATCGTGGGATGGATTTAGGTACTGGAAAAGATTTAGATGATTATGTTGTTGATGGGAAGAAAATACCTTATCATTTAATTGATATTGTTGATGCTGGATGCAAATATAATGTGTTTGAGTATCAGCAAGCATTTGTTGATGTTTTTAATGATATATCTAAAAGAAATAAGTTTCCTGTTTTTTGCGGTGGTTCAGGAATGTATCTTGAAGCTGTATTAAAAGGTTATAAGTTGATAGAAGTTCCAGTTGATGATAAGTTAAGATCCTTATTAGAAACTAAATCTGATGAGGAATTGATATCTATATTACACTCATATAAAGTACGCCACAATAAGTCAGATGATACAAGAAAGAGGTTGATAAGAGCAATAGAAATTGAAAAGTATTATTCAGAAAATCCAGAAATGGATCATTATTTTCCCGAAATAAACTCTTTAATAGTAGGAATAAAATTTGATCGTAATTCGAGGAGAAAAAGGATTAGTTTGCGATTAAAGCAACGACTAGATGAAGGAATGATTGATGAGGTAAGACGAATAATTGATAGTGGAGTATCTCCTGAAGATTTAATATATTATGGTTTAGAGTATAAATATCTTACATTGTATATAATTGGAGAGATCTCTTATGAAGAAATGTTTGAAAAATTAGAGATTGCTATTCATCAATTTGCTAAACGACAGATGACCTGGTTTAGAGGAATGGAACGAAAAGGTTTTAAAATACATTGGATTGATGGATATGCTCCTATGCGAGAAAAAACAGAGCGTATAATTTCCTTGCTTAAAGTTTAATGAAAATTGTAAATAAAAAAACGCAATTAACACAATTGTGTTAATTACGTTTATTAATTGCTGAAATGAATCAGCTGATTTGAGATGAAACGAATTTTTTATGTAAATAATTTAAATTAAACTAATTCATGTAACTCATACACTTTTCGTAAACAATGAAATAAATCTTCTCTTTTTGAATAATCAACCGAAATAGCCATGCCATTTTCCATGATTAATTTTGATGAGTTTGACGGAAAGATAAGTTGTACATATTTTAAATTAACAATATAATTGTTGTTTAATCTGAAAAATCCTTGTGATATTAGCTTTGATTCAAGTTCCTGTAGGCTTGATAAAGTATTTATTGTATTATTCATTAAAATTAATCTGGAAAATTTGAAATTACTTTCAGCGTATAGCAACTGATTGCAATCAATTTTTTCTTTCCCTTCTGGGGTTAAAATATTAATATAATACATAATTTAATGGTTTAGGTTAAAATATTTAATGGAATAGAAAATATGTATTCGTGCTTTTCTGGATTAATATGTAAATTTCCTTTAAGTTGCTCAATGCATTCTTTTAGAATTTTATGATTCAATGAGTCAAAAGAGTTATTTTTTATCAAAGCTCTTGTATGTTGGTTAACTATATCTTTCTCTCTGAAAACAGGTTTTATGAATATTTCTATTTTTTCCTTATTTTTTCGATACCCAAGTTCGTATTCATTGATTAGATACTTTTTAGTTACAATATCGACCATTTTTTGAATACTTTTTTTTACAAGTGATTCATTGGTTATAATATTTAATTCTTGGTCTTTTGATTCCCAATTCAGTATTAGGCGAATATTATTATTTTCAGAGTTAAAACTGTAAAGTTCTTCAGTATACTCCCAGATTATTTTATTTAAATTACACTTACTAACGATTAAGTTAGATTTTTTTGTTTCTATTTGTGATAACTCAATTAAGTTCTCAATAAATTGAACTAGAATATTTTTTTTGCTTTGTATTCTTTGTTGATATCTTTCGTGTTTGATATTTGTAGTTTCTTTCGAAATCTTCAATTTAGAAAATTTAAGAAAAGAACTAAAAGGATTTTTAATACCATCTGTTAGCATAGAAACAAAACTTTTATAATCTTTTTCATATTTTGATATCATATTTTACCCTATAAAAGATTATTAATTTAATTTTTCTATTTGTTCTAACATTTCTTTAGCTTGACTAGCATAACTACTTTTTTCACTAACTAATTCGTTTAATAAATTAGTCGCATTATTTTTTTGTTTTGTTTTTAAATAGCATAATGATAAATACCACTTTGCTTGTTCGATAAATAAATTGTCGTTGTTAATTATGACAGAATTAAATGAGATTGATGCTTTTGTGTATTTTTCTTGTTCGATATAACTGATTCCTAAATAAAAATTAACAGCAATATCGTTTTCTTTTACTTTAATTACTTCTTCAAATAAGATTAGTGCTTTAGCAAAATCGTGTTTTACATAATAGTTTATGGCATTAAGTAAAATTTTATCTGTTTGTGTATTTCCAGAGCGGAAAATATCAGTTGCTTTATATGGGGTATAATATTTTTCGAATACTTTGTTGTAGTCTAAATTAGAAGGGATAATTTTATTAATTACACCCCCTGTTACAATTAATAAGATTAATGAGGCTGCAGCATATCGGATTCTTTTCTGAAATATATGTATTTGATCTTGTTTTTTATTTTTAAATATTTCGTGCATTGTTTTTCGCAGATTCATTACATCTTCTTCAGAAATAGCTTTATTAATATTTAAACATAAATTATAATCACGTTTTACATCCTTATTAACTAGAAGTAAATTTTCAAAATTATTTAATTCCGTTTCGTTTAACTCGCTATTAATATATCTTTCAATTACTTCTAAATTACCCATAATATAGAGGTTTAGTTTTTGTTTTAATTCTAAACATTATATAATTAATTGATATAGTCACTTTATTGATTAGTTGTTCCCAACCGTTGGTCTCGAAAAAAAATGATTATTTATTATAAATCTCAATTTGATGTATTTTTCTATTCCTGTTTTAAAGCGAAATGACCAACTTAGCTGGCACTAAGTCGATCATTTCTGTTTTAAACGCATATTTGAATCGAAAGGGAGTGCTTATTTAATTAACCTCAAGTTACTTAAACTTTTTGCAAGAAAAAAATTAATGAGGTTAAATTTTTATAATTTTTCTTTTTTAGATTAAATCTAAAATCTTCCATATTCTTTAATCAGCATCATACTCAGGATCTGTTGTCTTTGGAGGCCAAATATCGAAATTTATAAGTCCTCCTTTGATTTTTGTCATTGCATCAAAATCAAGATTGTTAAAATTATTTAATCCTTTTTGTCCTTTTCTTGTTCTAAGAATATTTACTAGTGTTTTCATATTGTATTTTATTTTTTAAGATATTTTATTCCTACCTTCACCTATTAATTCTTAAAAACGCAAAAAGGTAACCCCTTTTTCTGAAGTTTTTTTTAGAAAAATTTACTATATACTAATTATCAGGAATTTATTTTTAAACTTTTTTTATTTTATTAGTATAATAGTTTGCATAAAAATGGAATCAATGACAATTTTGAAGGGAATTTTTATTTTTGGGATATTTTTATTTGAGGTTTTAAGTTCTTCAGGTAGTAATAATGAGTTTTATGAGCCTAGTGCTAAAAAAGAGGAATTAGGGTTTGTATTTTATAACAAAGGGATTGATTTGGGTAGGCAAGGTAAGCTCGATAGTGCTTTATTTTATACAAAAAAAGCAATTAAAGAGTTTGAAACGAATCTCGATAATGATATTCAATTGGCTTATTCATATCAAGGTTTAGGTATAATTAATAAATTATTAGGAAAATATAATGATGCAATAGGCTGTTATAGTAAAGCCGAGCATATTTATAAAGAAAAAACAAGATATCCTTTGTTAGCACATATATATGTGAATAAAGCTAATATCTTCTATATTCAACAAGATTATTCAAAATCTCAGGATTATTATTTAAGGGCAATTGAGATTTTAGAGATTGATTCTATAAAATATAAAAATCCATTAGCTCATTCATATAATAATGTTGCAAATACACATCAAAAGAAACAAGAGTATTCGCAAGCAATTTTGAATTATTTTAAAAGTTTAGAATTATCCAAATCTAAAAACAATCATGTTATTTATGGTAATCTGGCCAATTGTTATCAGTTTTTAGATAAAGTTGATAAAGCAAATCAATATTATCAATTGGCTATAGATTATGCACAGAATAGTTCAATAAATGGAATTGAGCTTGCCCAACAGCAAATGTATTATGCAATTTTTTTGGGGAAACAAAATAATTTTATGAAAGCTAATTTGTATTTAAATCAGGCTTTAATAAATTTTAAGAAAAATCTTGTTGATAAGCATCCTTATATTTCTGAATGTAATAATGCTATAGGAGAATTGTATCTGAAAGTAGAGCAGCTTGATAGTGCATTGAGTTATTTTCAGAAAGCATTAATTGCATTAACTCCAGAATTTACAGATACTAGTTATAATGTTAACCCTAACATTATAAAAGTAAGTTCGAAAATACACCTATTAAATGCATTAAAGAATAAAGCAAATGTTTTGTTTCTGAAAGCAAAGAAAACTTCGGATATAAATTATTATTATTCGAGCTTAGATGTGTATAGTATTGTAATTGACATATTTAATCAAATAAAAAAAGGATATATTAGTATTGAAAGTAAATTTTTCTTGCTTGAAAATGAGTTTAAGATATTTTCCAATGCACTTGAAATATGTTTTCAGTTGTATAAAATGACTCAAGATCCGATTTATTTACAAGAGGCTTTTTTATTTAGTGAGTCGGTTAAGTCGACGGTATTAGATGAAGTTATTCAAAATTCGCGAGCACTGAATATTGGTTCACTTCCAGATTCTTTGATTTTAAAAGAAAAGAAGTTCGAGAAAAATATATGGACTTACGAGGAACTTATTTACGAAGAGAGTAAAAGGAGTAATCCAAACAAAAATCAATTGCGATTTTGGAATAAATATTTATTTGAAGAAAGACAAAAGCATGCAAAATTATTAACATACCTAGAAACAAATTATAACGATTACTTATTGCTAAAATATAAGAAACCAACAGTGAGATTAAGCGAGTTGCAAAAAAATATATCGAATAATGAAACGATTATAGAATATCATTTGTCGGATAGTGTTTTGTATACTTTTTTAATTGACAAGAAAGATTTGTTTTTGTATAAAACTAAGTTAGATTCTAATTTTTTCAGAAACTTAAATCAAATATTTGAATGTCTTTCAAATAATAATTTTTCTTATCATGGTTATTCTGATTTTAACCAATTTCAGAATATTTCAAATGAGCTATATCAGGTTTTGTTTGGAGCTATTCGAGACAAAATATTGGACAAGAATTTAATAATTATTCCTGATGGACTTTTGTCTTATCTGCCTTTTGAGGTACTTACGAGTCGTAATCTGAAATTTAATAGAATAAATTATAAAGAATTGCCTTATTTGTTGTATCAAAATGCAATAAGCTATGCATATTCGGTAAATTATATTTTTTGGGAGCGGACAAAGAAAAGAGCAATTAAAAATGTAGCAACATTTGCTCCATCGTATAATAATATTGATAGTGTTTTTGATTCGGAGTTTGTAATACGGCAGCAATATCGCGAGAAACTATTTCCATTAAAAGGGATAAAAACAGAGGCTAATATTATTGCTGATTTAATATCGGGAGATAAATTTATAGATGAAAAGGCTACTGAAAGTAATTTTAAGAAATTAGCTTCGGATTATGATATTTTGCATTTAGCAATGCATACAATTTTAGATGATATAAATCCGATGTATTCAAAAATGGCTTTTTATCAGAAAGCAGATAGTTTTAATGATGGTTTTTTGAATACTTACGAATTATATAACACAAAATTAAATAGTAGATTAACTGTATTGAGCTCGTGTAATAGTGGAGTTGGTAGGTTAAGAAGAGGAGAGGGGGTTATAAGTTTGGCTCGAGGATTTATTTATGCTGGATGTCCGTCAATAGTAATGACTCTTTGGGCTGTTGAGGATAATTCAGGATTGCAGTTAATGACAGAATTCTATAAAGAACTGACTAAAGGGAAATCAAAGACTGAAGCTTTAAGACAATCAAAGATAGAATTTATAAAAAAGGCAGATCAATTAAAATCTCATCCTTATTTCTGGTCGGGCTATGTTGTTATAGGTAATAATAAAGCTTTATATATGAAAAAAATTGAATTGATCCTGATGTTTGTTTTGGGTTTAAGTGTAGTAGGAAGTTTACTGTTTGTGTTGAGAAAGAAATTACGAATTATTAAAAAATAAAAAAGACAAGCTTTTTAAAACTTGTCTTTTGTCGGGGTGGCAGGATTCGAACCTGCGACCTCCTGCTCCCAAAGCAGGCGCGATGACCGGGCTACGCTACACCCCGTAGCTTTTTAGCGCTGCAAAAGTATAACTGTTTTTTGAAAATCCAAACGAATTTGAGAAAAATAATTTATTTATTTTCGATTTGTTGTGTATGCCCTTTATTTATAGGGGAAATATAAACGAATATTTCTTAAAAAGATTTTAATCGCAAACCAATATACCATGTTCGAGGTGCTGCTGGGCCGTAAACGTAGTTGCTATCGCGGTTTTTTCCTTTGTCAAAATCATTTTGATATGCATTGTTAAAATTTTTGATTCCTCCAAATAGTTCTATTCCCGAGTCGACAGCTTTCAGATTAAAGGTATATCCTGCCTTTATATTAAGTTCGACAAAAGAATCGGATTTGCGATATTCGTCGGGATCAAAGTGAGCTAAATCCATAGTTCCGGTATAAACCGAGCTTAACGCGATGTTTATTTTGGTATTTGGTGTGTATGTAAGAGTTAAATATCCGTATTGATTGGGTGTTCGTAAGAATTCGCGTTTACTTTCGAGTCCTTCAATATTTTCGACAGCTTTTTTAAATCTACTTTGTTGTAATGTAAATCCTGCTTCGAGTTGAGCTTTTCGGTTGTAGTTTGCTCGTAGTTCTATTGTTGTTCCTTTTACTATAGCTCCGGGACCATTTCGTTTTTCGAATTGTTCGCCAAACTCATCTTCGCCAATTGGATGTAAATAAAAGGCATCGTTTAGTTGGGTATAAAATCCTTCGAGTGTAAATCCGACAATAAATTTTTCGTTAGGATAATCGAAATTGATTGAGGCACTATAGCTATTCGATTTTTCTTCGTGTAAGTCGGAGGCTAAAAATATTCGGGATATACCTCCTCCGGCAAAAGCAATGTGTAAATCGGAGTCGAAAGCTTGTGGAGCTCTAAATCCGGTGCCCCAGGTAAAGCGAAACTGAGTAGTATTTTTAAGTTTATATAATAATGAAATACGAGGACTAAAAATTGCTTTATCAACAAAATTGTGCTTGTCAATGCGTAATCCGACAAGTAGATTTAGCTTGTTAATAATTTCCCAATCGCTTTGAAAAAAGCCTCCAATATTTTTTGTTATCTGATCTGTTTCGTAATTGTATGCAGGAATCGAATCGAATACATCATCGAAAACATATTCGCCGCCAATGGTAATTACATTTTGCCCTCCAAGGAAATTTAAAATTCGATGATTTAATTGAGTTCCTGCTTGTAGTGTTGTATTTTCTGTGTTCCCATAAGGAGGGTTTGTTAAATGTGTATTAATATCGTTTGGGGTGTCGGGATAAATCCCTGTGTAATGATCGCGATCGGTGTTTTGTGCTGCAAAATAAGCAATCCACGAACTATTATCGTCGTTAAAATTAAGTTGATAATCGATACCACCCATAAATACATAGTGTGTACGTTCTTCTGATTGTTGTGCGAGGTGAGCTGCTTTTTGAACTATTTCGCCACCATATCGGTATTCGTTAAGGCTCGAAAAGTTAAGTTCGATTTTCTGATTTTGTGTTGGTTTAAAAAACAGATTTGCTCCGAATGAATTGTTGCGTAGTTGGGGTAGCTCGGAGAAATTGTCGTTGTTATGATCGTAAGCCTCGCGATATCGTCGATTGACAAAGACAGAAACACCGGCGTTGCGTTTTTGGGTTAATACATTAATGTTTCCATTTAATATAAAATCGGTAGCATTGTTGTTGATGCTGTGTGTTGATGCATTTATATCGTAACTATTTTTTTTAGGTATTTGTGTAATGATGTTAACAGTGCCGCCTATTGCACTAGATCCGTATAGAGCAGATCCTCCGCCACGAACAACTTCTATTTGCTCAATCATGTTAGCGGGAATTTGTTCCATGCCATACAATCCGGTTAATGGGCTAAAAATAGAACGTCCGTTAATTAGTATTTGCGAGTAGGAGCCTCCAAGCCCATTCATTCGTAGTTGAGTGTAGTTGCAGGTCTGACAATCGGTTTCGACTCGCAAGCCAGGCTGAAAACGTAAGCCTTCTGAAATATTGCAAGCTTGTACAGCATTTAGCGATTTGTTGTCGATAACATTAACAATAACTGCCGACTCGGTTACGCGTTTAAAAGTTTTTGTCCCGGTGATAACCACTTCGTTAAGATTCATTACTTTTTGTTGTAGAGTAAAATTAAGTTCAATGGTTTTTCCTTTTTCGACAGTAACTGTTTTTTTTTGCGATGTATATCCTAGAGCTTTTGCTACAAGAGTGTGTGTACCCTCGGGGAGATTTACAAGTATATAATGCCCGGTTTGGTCGGTGCTGGTTCCAATACTGGTTCCTTCGATAAAAATACTGGCAAAAGGAACATGTTCGTTGTTCGATTGTACATCGCCAAAGATATTGGCATCGGTTTGTGCATTGATGGTCGTAATAAAAGAGATAAAAAATACTGCTAAGGTTAGTTTGTAGGTGTTCATAGTGTTTGTAGTATTTTGTGTGTTTGTTTCGTGTCGAAATCCCAATTAAAATTACTGGGGAATTTAAATTTTTATAAACTTTTTGTTTCAATAACTAAAATATTCAGACGAAATAGATTAGATACTGTCGAGAATTGATATCAAATTTAAGTAATAAAACAGAATAATTGTTTATGATGGGAGTTGATTTTCAGATATGTTTTTTAGACTCAGTATAATATTAAAGAAGTATCTGGTTTTTTAAGTTTATTTAGTATAAATTGCAGCGCTAAAGCAATAATAATAGTGTAAAGAGCCTATTTTAGTAAAAAGACTTTAATTTATTAAAACAATAAGAAGATAAGAATAAACCTTAAAACTTGAATAATTGTCGAGAGTAAAATTATCTGCTATTAAAACGGATTAATTGGAATTAACAAACATTAAATCGAGATCGGAATCTAAAAAATAAGGTTTTACGATGGAATAATTAGATATGACAGTGGTTTAATTAGAATTGCGATTAGTTAATTTAGGTTTGACGGGAGTTAATTTGGGTTTGACAGTAGTTAATTTAGGTTTTACATTAAAGCATTTAGGTTTTAAGTTGAAACATTTAGCTTTTACATTAAAGCATTTAAGTTTCACATTGAAATATTTAGGTTTTGCGCTAAAGTATTTGGTTATAAATTAGGGTTTTATAATTGGGTAAAAGAATTTGGGAGATTTTTATAATTGTATTTATTAAGTAGCGTAGAATATTTATTCTGTAAATCTTTATTAAAAGGTGACGTTTTTGGAGAATAAATTTCGAATGGCTTAAATAGAATCGCATGTTGTTTATAGATATATAACACTTTGTGTGTCGGATGAGTTATCTAAATAAGGGGACGTTGATAAGAGTTAACTAAAGTATTGCAGTTTGAGCTTTTGAGTTGTAATGCTTGCTATTATAAATATTAAATATAAAAAAATGAGAAAATTTTACTTTGCACTGGTATTGTTGTTATGCAATATCGTGCTTCTTGCTCAGGATGAAATTATTTATATTCCTGACCCAAATCTTAAAGCTTATTTGAGATCGAATAATAGGATTAATACTAATGGAGATAATTCGATACAAAAAAGTGAGGCTGAAAAGTGCCTAAGGTTAAATATTGATGAAATGGAAATATTAGATCTTACAGGGATTGAATATTTTATCAATTTAAGATATTTGAATTGTTCAAAGAACAAATTAACTGGTTTAGATTTAACCAAATGTATAAATTTAGAAGATATAGATTGTTCTAGTAATGATTTATCTTCTATTGATTTATCTAGATGTACAAATTTAGAAGATCTAGATTGTTCTAGTAATAATTTACCTTCTATCAATTTATCTAAATGTACAAATTTAAAAATTCTAGATTGTTCTAGTAATAATTTATCTTCTATCGATTTATCAAATAAAGAAGAATTAGTACGTTTAAATTGTTCTGAAAATAGATTAACCAACTTAAGTTTGTTAAAAAATAAAAGATTAACAAAACTAGATTGTTTTAAAAATGAACTATCTAGTTTAAATATATTGAATAATATAGAATTAATATGGGTCAATTGTTCTAGTAATAGTATAAGTGATATAGATATATCTAATAACTTGAAATTACAGAATTTTATTTGTTCAAATAATAGCATATCTGTTTTAGATGTGTCGAAAAATTTAGAATTGAAAGAACTAAATTTTTCTAATAATTATTTTAAAAATGGGATTGATTTATCAGAAAACAAAAAACTTAGAAAATTAAATTGTTCTTCAAGTAATATACCTTCTTTGTATTTAAGGTATAATGAATTATTAAGTTCTTTAGTTTGTTCTGATAATGGTTTAACGGATTTAAATATATCAAAAAATAAATTTCTGTACAGCTTAGATTGTTCTATGAATAATTTAAGTGGATTAGATTTAACTGAGAATTCAAATTTAGGATGTTTAAATTGTTCTTCAAATAAATTGGAATATTTAGACGTTAAAAAAATTACTGAATTACACGATCTTAATTGTTCTAATAACTCTTTAGAGAAACTTTGTTTTACAAAGTTTCAACGTTTCAGTAAGTTTAACTGTGATAGAAATAAATTTACATTTTCTGCCTTGAAAGAAATGCGTGAGAAAAGATATTTTCATTATCGTAATCCTAAAAAGATTTATAGTGAAATAACAAAAACTATAAATTATTGTGTTGATTATTCAGATGAGGCAAAAGTACATGCGACATCTTTTTCATGGTATAATGCTGAAACTAATCAAAAGGTTGACGAAAGCTTTGTTAAAAAAATAGGAGATGGTGTATTCAAATTTTTAAAAGCGGGAACTTATTACTGTATTTTAGGGAATAGTCATTGTGTAGATGGTTTAGCTTCCTTACAAACAAATAATATAAAGATAAAGCAGGAGCAAACCATAGAATGGACTTTAGAACAAAGTGTAAAAATTAATGAAAATATTAAATTATCAGCTATAGCTAGTTCAGGTTTACCTCTTGTTTACAAATTAATATCAGGGCCAGCTACATTAAAAAATAATATATTAACTCCAACAGCAGAGGGTACTATTAAACTTTTTATCACACAGGCAGGAAATGAAGATTATAATTCAGCTGAAAAAGTTGTAACACTAAAGGTGACAAAGTGTGAGCAAACGATTATTTTTAATTTACAGACAACAGCTAAGGTAAATGATACAATTACTTTAAAAGCGACAGCATCAACAGGTGCTGATGTTACATTCGAGCTTGTTTCGGGAGAGGCTACTTTAAATGAAGATGTTTTAATACCGAGCAAAGAAGGGGAAGTTGTAGTAAAAGCCGTTCAGGCAGGAAATGACGAATATTCTTTGGTTGAAAAAGAGGTAAAAGTAACCGTAAGTAAGCGAACACAAACGATTACTTTTGATCCAGAGACAACAGCTAGGGTAAATGATAAAATTGCTTTAAAAGCGACAGCATCAACAGGTTTTGATGTTGCATTTGAGCTTGTTTCGGGTAAAGCTACAATAAAAGAAAATGTTTTAATACCGAACAAAGAAGGGGAAGTTGTAGTAAAAGCTGTTCAGGCAGGAAATGATGAATTTCTCTCGGTAGAGAAAGAAGTTACTATAGTTGTAAGTAAACGAAATCAGACGATTACCTTTGGTGTAAAAACGATAGAAATGAATACAGAAGTGCATTTACAGGCTGAGGTTTCGTCGGGTTTAGCAGTTACTTATAAACTAATTTCGGGAAAAGCTACATTAAAAGGCAATTTATTAACCTCAAGTAAAGTAGGGGAGATAAAGATAAGAATTAGTCAGGCAGGTAATAATGAGTATCTATCAGCAGAAAAAGAAGTGATTATAAATGTAACCAAGCGAACACAAACGATTACTTTTAATCCAGAGACAACAGCTAAGGTAAACGATAAAATCACTTTAAAAGCGACAGCATCAAGTGGTTCTGATGTTACATTTGAGCTTGTTTGGGGTAAAGCTACAATAAAAGAAAATGTTTTAATTCCGAGCAAAGAAGGTATGGTTTTAGTAAAAGCCGTTCAGGAAGGAAATGATGAATATCTTTCGGTAGAGAAAGAAGTTACTATAGTTGTAAGTAAGCGAACACAAACGATTACTTTTAATCCAGAGACAACAGCAAAAGTAAATGATAAAATTGCCTTAAAAGCGATAGCATCAACAGGTTTTGATGTTACATTCGAGCTTGTTTCGGGAGAGGCTACATTAAAAGGAGATGTTTTAATACTGAGCAAAGAAGGGGAAGTTGTAGTAAAAGCCGTTCAGGCAGGAAATTACGAATATTCTTTGGTTGAAAAAGAGATGAAAGTAACCGTAAGTAAGCGAACACAAACGATTACTTTTGATCCAGAGACAACAGCTAAGGTAAACGATAAAATTACTTTAAAAGCGACAGCATCAACTGGTTTTGATGTTGCATTTGAGCTTGTTTCGGGAGAGGCTACTTTAAAAGAAGGTGTTTTAATCCCAAGCAAAGAGGGTAAGGTTGTAGTAAAAGCAATACAAGAAGGAAACAAAGAGTATGCTTTAGTTGAAAAAGAATCGACAATAACTGTAAGTAAGCGTGAGCAAACGATTACTTTTGATTTGGCAGATACGGTTAAAGTAAATACAGAAATAAAATTAGAAGCTCAAGCATCTTCGGGGCTTGAAGTTGCATTTGAGTTAATTTCGGGTAAAGCTACTTTAGACGGTAACATTTTAAGACCAACTCAAGAGGGCGAGCTTGTAGTAAAAGCTGTTCAGAAAGGAAATGACGAATATTCTTTAGTTGAAAAACAAGTTACAGTAATTATATTAAGAGAAGTTGGGGTGAATTCATTACATAAAACAGAAGTTAATGTGTATCCAAATCCGGTGAAAGACAAGCTGTTTATTGAGTTTGCTAAAAATAATAATTGTGTGATAAGTATTTGCAGTATGCAAGGTGAAGTTCTTTTATTGCGAAAAACAGATTTGCAAAAAGAAATAATTGATATAAGCTCTATTCCTAGTGGAGTATATATTGTTCGTATTTGCGATTCGAGAAATGCGATAACGTATAAAATAGTAAAAGAATAAAGCGAAGAGGGCTTCAATTTAGGAGCCCTCTTTATTGTTTGATATTGTCAGAGAATAATCGTTTTAAAAACGGAAAAAGCAGTGAAATTATAAAAATAACACTGCTTTTTTTGATTAAATATTTTTGTGGAGCTGGCGGGAGTCGAACCCGCGTCCGAATAAGAAATCCAAATGCTTTCTACATGTTTAGCTTTTTATTGATTTTCGTGAATAATCTGGCAAAAAGCAGCCGAATTAAACCTTATCTTCTAAAATTTCACATTTTTACCGAAGCTTTAATAATGCTAGTTTAACATTTACGATGCCTCATAATCAAAATGCGGTTAAACAACGCTTTTTGA
>JAKSCO010000235.1 GCA_022360575.1 Bacteroidales bacterium
AAAGGGTATGCTTTTTCTAATCTCTCGGCAATTTTCGGATTTGCGTAAATATGTTTTGTCATTTCGGTTTCGATACCTCCGGGCAAAACAGAGTTTACTCTAACCTTGGGAGCTAATTCTATAGCTAACGACTGCATCAACGAGTCTAAAGCTCCTTTTGAGGCAGCATACAAAGACATAGCTCGGGCTCCTCGTCCATTTATATTACTCGAAATAAAAACTACTGTCTTTAGGCTCGATTCATTAACTTTCTTCTTTACGAGTTCTTTTAAAATAAAGCTTGCCGAGAAAATATTTGTATTGAATGTTTTTATTAATGCATCTTCTGATATTAATTTCAATGGTTGTATTTTCATAAATCCGGCACAATGCACAAAATGTTCAATATTTATTTCATGCTTATTAATAAACCAAATTAGCTCTGATTCAATCTCAGATAAGTTTATTAAATCCAAAATCCAAAGAATACTTTTATTTTTTGTCGAACAAAGCTTCTGTGTTTGCTCTAATTTTTCTTTTGTACGTCCACACAAAATGACATTGTAGTTTTCTGATAAAGTAATGCTTATTTGCCTGCCAATCCCCGACGAGGCTCCTGTTATTAATACAAACTTTTCTTTCATTTAATATTGAATACATTTAATATTTACACGAACTCTCATGAGTTTTCATGATTCTATTTTTCGTACAAGTTAACAAATGTATCTCTTAAAATCATCTATGTAGGCAATTAAATCTACATAGATTCATTCTTAATTTATGATTCATTATATACCATCATATCTCTTTCAGAAATACTCCAGTATTTTCGATTTATTATATCCTTTTTATGTTAAAATCTGATTTTTGATATAAAACAACAATACGTAATATATTACTATAAACCAATACTTACCCAACTCTATAATGAGTTAAAGCTCTAATTTCAGATTTTACAAAAGCCCAAGTTGGGGCAGCATCAAAACCCCAGATTTTATAAAAACCCAAGTTGGGTCAGTACCAAAACTCCAGATTTTGCAAAAACCCAAGCTGGGTCAGCACCAAAACTACAGATTTCACAAAAACCCAAGCTGGGCTAGCATCAAAACTACAGATTTTACAAAAACCCAAGTTGGGTCAGCATCAAAACTACAGATTTTACAAAAACCCAAGTTAGGTGAAGTCCAAAACTCTGTGTAAAGGAAAAACACATCGGACAAAAACTCTCAAATTTGCAGAATCAATCTAAGATTAACAGATATTTTCAATTTTTATTGGAAATAATATAAAAACAAAAAGGGGGAGGTTGCTAAAACCTCTCTTTAGGCAAGCTATAAACCTGATTTATGCTATCGGCTAAAAACTTCTTGCAGTTCTTTGTATATTCTTCTCACCTTATCGGTTGACGAAACAACAAGTATAGCCTCGATATATTCTATCACAGCTTTTAACTTACACTCAACATCTTTTCGAACTTTCGTAGCACTTGATGTTTTATTATAATCAACTTGGCTTTCGATATATTCAGTTACTTGTTTCTCAAAATCATCGTTTTGTTTCTTTAATAAGGGTAACCAATCGTTTAAATGAATACATTCAATCTTCTCGGGTGGTAACTCCTCAATTTTGGCAACTATACGTTTCAAAGCCGATGTTTCTTCCTTATAACTCATTTTGGGGACATTAAACCCTCCGTATTTATTAACAATAGCACTTACCTCTTGAGCTACCTGAGCTTGTTGCTTATCGGGCGATTCGGTATAAGTATTAACTAAATGGGCTAAGCCTCTATAGTAGGCATCTCTTTTATTATCAAATTTGGCAATTCCTGTTGCCGAAATATAACCTCTGTTTAAGCTTTCGATATATTTATCGACCGATACTACAAAGGCATCAACAACAGGGTTGTCTAGCACTTCGACAATTTCTTTTACTCGCTGCACCAATGCACCTAAAGCATTTATGTTATAAGCCTTGTAACTTTTCTTTAGTTTCATAAATAATTGATTAGTTCTTTGATAGCCTAAATATAGAATTAAAATATTTAATCGCAAAAACCTATTTTAATCAACTCTGATTTTAACTTACATTTCGGAAAGACTATGGTGTTTTGGGCTTATTATATTCGTTCATACAAATATTAATTTTAGATATTAAAATCAAATCGCATCCTTCTCTTAAGTTGGCAATGTATTAATGATATTTTAATATATTTGGCTTCATTTATATAAAAATAAAAATGCTTTTTAATTCAATTGATTTTGGTATTTTCTTACCACTTGTTTTTATGCTTTATTGGTTTATTCCAAACAAAAAACTAAAACTACAAAATATCCTTATTGTAATAGCTAGCTATATCTTTTATGGCTGGTGGGATTGGCGTTTCTTGTTGTTAATCTTTTTTAGCACAATTGTCGATTATTCTATCGGAATACGATTAAACACAACGCATAAACCCATAAATAGAAAGATGCTTTTATGGGCAAGTATCTTTGTAAATATTGGGTTTCTTTGTTTTTTTAAATATTACAATTTTTTCTTAGATAACTTTATAACTGCATTTTCGTTTCTAGGAACACAAATAAAACCTAACTCATTAAATATTATCTTACCTGTGGGAATTAGCTTTTACACATTTCAGTCGTTGAGTTATACAATAGATATCTACAGAAAAAAGCTTAATCCAACAAAAGATTTCATTGCATTTTTAGCATTCGTAAGTTTTTTCCCTCAATTAGTTGCAGGCCCTATTGAGCGAGCAAGTGATTTATTGCCTCAATTTCATAAGAAACGATTCTTTGATTACTCAAAAGCAACTGATGGAATGCGACAAATACTTTGGGGCTTGTTTAAAAAAATTGTTATTGCAGATAACTGTGCTGAATTTGCAAATTCTATTTTTAATAATTCAGCCAATATGAATGGAAGCACTCTTTTTTTAGGAGCTTTATTTTTTACTTTTCAGATATACGGAGATTTCTCTGGTTATTCAGATATTGCCATAGGAACATCTAGATTATTTGGGTTTAATTTAAAAAGAAACTTTGCTTTCCCTTATTTTTCGAGAGATATTGCAGAATTTTGGAGAAGATGGCACATTTCTCTTTCCTCGTGGTTCAGAGATTATCTATACATTCCCTTAGGAGGTAGTCGGGGTCGTTCTTTAACAAAAATCAGAAATACATTTATTATTTTTATTGTAAGTGGATTTTGGCATGGAGCAAACTGGACATTTATTGTTTGGGGTGCATTAAATGCTATCTATTTTCTCCCTTTATTATTAACCAATAACAATAGAAAACATTTAGAAATAGTAGCACACGGGAAATATCTACCAACTCTAAAAGAGCTATTTCTGATACTTATAACATTTAGCCTAACTGTTTTTTCTTGGATTTTCTTTAGAGCCGAAAATATCGAACATGCTATAAATTATATTACAGGTATTTTCTCACTATCTTTTTTTACAGTTCCCAAATTAGCAGGAATGGACAGAGCAATAACAATTCTAATTCTTATTGGGATTTTTATTCTGATCGAATGGCTTGGTCGAGAAGATCAATATGCAATTGAATACTTAGGCAGAAATTGGCATAGATCAATTAGATGGTCTTTTTATTCAGTTATAATTTTCATAATAGGAATGTTTATGCCATCAGTAGAATCTCCTTTTATTTACTTTCAATTTTAAGCTCCGATGAAAAAATTTGTTCTAAATACACTATTATTCGTTCTGTTTTCTGGATTATTTTACTTTATTGCTTTATTCTTTTGGGGAAAATATACCCCATCAATGCTAAAACGCAATATAAATTATAAAATATGTTCTTATGGACACATACATTCGAGACTTTCTGAAGTAAAGAAAAAAAAAGATATTGATATTTTATTTTTAGGTTCATCGCATACATATAGAGGATTTGATACAAGAATATTCTCAAAAAATAATCTACAATGCTTTAATTTAGGATCAAGTTCTCAAACTCCTATTCAAACAGAAACCCTATTAAAACGATATTTAAAAAGGCTAAAACCAAAAACAATAATATATGAAGTATATCCTATTACTTTTATGATCGATGGTGTTGAATCATCTCTAGATATAATAGCAAATGACAAAAATGATCTATTCTCTTTAGAGATGGTATTTAAAAACAACAATATAAAAACATATAATACTTTTTTATACGCCCTTTTTCGTGATATTTTTAATTTAAATAATTCTTATTCCGAACCTAAGACCAGAGGAAATGATACATATATTTCTGGAGGCTTTGTCGAGAAAGAAATATCATATTTCAAACCAACTCCTTTTGAAAAGGAAACAATTGAAATAAATAAATCTCAACTTAAATCCTTTTCTAAAATAGTTTCCTTAATTAAAAAGAATAAGATTGATTTAATCTTAGTTTATGCTCCAATCCCTCCTTCTAATTATAAAAGATTCACAAATAATGAGTATTTTGACAACACAATGGAAAGCTATTCTGAATATTATAATTTTAATAAACTGATGTCACTAAACGATTCGTTACATTTTTTTGATGCACATCATCTAAACCAAAAAGGTGTAGAATTATTTAATAATAAATTGATCAAAATACTGAATGAAAGAAAAGTCAAATGATTTAAGCTATTTTTACTCCTAGAGATACGATAGTCGTCCTAAAAATTACAATGTGTAGTAAAAGTATTTGGGCTTGTTATATTATTGGCAGGTATTAATTTGTTGAATTAATTTTTCTTTAAAAGCTTACTAACTATATCTTAAATACAAATAGAAAAACCCTTCATAATTATACTTCTGCACAAAAAAATAAATGTATCTCTAAATATAATTACAAAGGGTTAGTTTGTTGTGCCAATTATCCTTGCTTTGTTTTTATTAATTTAAACAAACCTTCGATAGTTTCGGCTTCGTTAATTTCCTGAGTCGAAATAGTTACTCCATACTCCTCGTCGGCTAAAGCTATTATCGATAAAGTAGCCAACGAATCCCAAGCATCAAATGAGTTAAATTCGTCTTGAGGATTTACACTATCTTCT
>JAKSCO010000078.1 GCA_022360575.1 Bacteroidales bacterium
AAAAAATGCCTTGGACAATCCCGACAAGGTTTACCTATCCAACCGCATCGACGGTCAGCTCATATCCCCCAGTGATATCAAGACCGTCTTGAGAATGATCCAGGGAAGGGGGGTATAACCATGCCAGATAAAGAATTTGACTTTAAAGATTACATCAGAGCCCGTTTTTTTCCCCATCTCTGGTGTCCGGGCTGCGGCCACGGCATCGTTCTGGGATCCCTGCTCCGGGCCATCCATGAACTGGAGCTGAACAAAAACGACATCGTCATGACCTCGGGAATCGGTTGTTCCTCCCGTATCTCCGGATATGTGGACTTCCACTCCCTGCACACCATCCATGGCCGTGCCCTTTCCTTTGCCACGGGTGTCAAGCTTTCCCGTCCCAGCCTCAAGGCCATTGTCCCCATGGGCGACGGAGACTCCCTTGCCATCGGCGGTAACCATTTCATCCACGCCTGTAGAAGAAATATCGACATCACCGCCATTGTCATGAACAATAAGATTTACGGCATGACCGGCGGCCAGTTCTCCCCCCTGTCCGGCCAGGGAAAAAAGGCCACCACGGCACCCTATGCCACCATTGATTCTGATTTTGACGTGGTGGAATTGGCCAAAAGTGCCGGGGCCACATTCGTGGCCAGATCCACGGTTTTCCACGCCAATGAAACCAAGGAAATCCTAAAAAAAGCCATCAACCACAAGGGATTTTCCGTGGTGGAAATCATGTCCCAATGCCCCACCTATTTTGGCAGAAAAAATAAACTAGGGGATGCGGTCCAGATGATGGAAAGCTTTAAAACAAACACCGTGAAGATCGGTTCCAAAAAGCTGGAGAAGAACCCCAATCTCATCCAGAGGGGTATCTTTGTGGAGAACACGGATAAACCCGAATACTGTGAAGCCTATGACCAGGTCATAGCCACCGCAATGAAAGGAAAGAAATAATGGAACGTTCACGACTTGTTTTTTCCGGTTCCGGCGGCCAGGGCGTTATCACAGCAGCCATTATCCTGGCCAAGGCCGCCGTCCTGTTCGAAGGTAAAAACGCCATCCAGTCCCAGAGTTACGGGGCTGCAGCCCGTGGTGGTTCCACCCGAAGCGACGTTTTGATCTCCAATTCCGATATCCTCTTTCCCAAGGTCACCCAGCCCAACGTGCTGGTGAGCCTGACCCAGGAAAGCTATACTAAATTTGCCCCCATTATCCGGCCCGGTGGCCTTTTATTGGTGGATAAAAAATATGTTGCCGTTGAAAAGAAGGTGGATGCCAAACACATTGCCCTGCCCATGTTTGACACGGTCATGGCCGAAATCGGAAAACCCATTGTTTTCAACATCTGCATGCTCGGGGCCCTCATCGGTATCACCGATCTGGTCTCCCCGGATTCCATCTTAAAAGTCCTGGAAACCACCATCCCCAAAAGCTTCATGGAGATGAATAAAAAAGCCTTAGATCTGGGAATGGAAATGGGTAAAGCCGCCCGTTAATCCCTTTTTAGATCTTTTGTAAAATATAAAAGCCGTTTTCCACCCCAAGGTGGAAAACGGCTTTTATTCTTTAGAATACTGCGTATTCTAACTATTTTGATTCGGCGGTTTCCGGCGCATGGGCCGCCGTTGGAAACAAATCCCCCAATTCCAATCCCTTAAGTTTTTTCAAGCAATCTTCCAGGGCTTTTTCCTCACTCTCCCCCGCTCCCTGGTGCTCGGGCTTGGCAATGATATTCACCAAGTTCGGCACCGCAATATAATCCCCGGCCAGGTTTCCCTGGAGCCTTTTATGGACATCAATGTAAATCATGCGACCATTCCGGATCAAATTATACCGGGTCACCTGGGTGAGAATATCATTAATATGAAGTTCCATTTTTCCTTGTCTCCTTATGCATTCTTGGGGATAAACCATATTTTTAGCTTCCCATCATACCACCACCCCATATTTTAACAAGAACCGATTTAACAGCCCCGCCCCCTTATCCATACTTTTCAATGACTTGGGACTTGACTAATGAAAAATAAAAGTCCATCATACATCCTTTTTTAACCTTACTATATGTTGAGCATAAGATGTCTGAAAACCCCACCCCCCTCATAGCTGACCGGGATACCCTCCATCGGGTCTTCATCCGGCCGGAAGATGAAAACAGCCGAAAAACCTTGGTAAAGCACATGGAACAAATTCTTTTTGGTCTCCATGATTTTTTAAATCGGCACGTGGGGGTCACCGAAGAGATCAGTCTGGTGGAACTGGCCCAATGTTACACCGACACCCGGCTCAGCGAAAACCCAGAGAAGAAACTGGCCGATGTCATTGAAGACATCATCAATGAA
>JAKSCO010000041.1 GCA_022360575.1 Bacteroidales bacterium
AATTTATTATTACTATCGCAATTTGCATTTTCACAGGGGATAAAAGTAATAGGGGTTGTTAAAAGTGCAGAAGATGCTACATCTTTACCTGGAGTTTCTATTTATGTCGATGGAATGTCTTCAATAGGAACTTCGACGGATTTAGATGGTAAGTATGAAATTACAGTTCCCTCAAGTGCAGAAAAGCTTGTTTTTCAATCAGTCGGGTTTGAAACGCAAGTAGTAACTATTAATTCAAGAACAATAATTAATATTGTTCTAAAAACCGAGGCTCTAGATATTGAACAAGTTGTGGTTACAGGATATACAGTTCAGCGCAAAGAAGCCTTGACAAGCTCAGTAAGTACAGTTGATACAAAAAATATTAAAGCAGTATCAGTTTCGAATGTAGAGAAGCGATTGCAAGGAAATATAGCTGGTGTAATGACAACTAGTTTGAGAGGTATTCCAGGAAGTGCACCTACTATCCGGGTACGTGGTGCTACATCTATTAATGCAGGAAATAAACCATTATTTGTTATTGATGGAGTTCCTGTAGTTTCAGGAACTGTAGGCGAATCACAAAGTTTTAGTGCTTTATCTTCGTTAAATCCTGATGATATAAAATCAATAACTGTATTAAAAGATGCTGGTGCTACAGCAATTTATGGAGCGAGAGCTGCTAATGGGGTTGTTCTTATTCAGACCATAACAGGAGAAAAAGGTAAAACTCAGTTTAGTTTAAATGTGGAACGAGGAGTGTCTTCTGTTATAAATAATGGATTTAAGATGATGAACTCATCAGAACTATTGGAGATAGAACGCGAGGCAGTTGAGAATTCAGCGACCTATTATAAAAATCCGGAAAAATATGACTGGACAAATCCTGCTGGGGATTATTATCTTCCTGATGAGTTAGCTGATACCGATACGGATTGGTGGGACGAAATAACAAGAGTAGGTAAATTAGAAACATATAATTTATCAGCAAGTGGGGGAGGAGAAAGAACTACATTTTATATTTCGGGTAGTTATAATAACAACGAAGGAGCTATTATAAATTATGATTTTGAAAGATTTACCGGGAATGTAAATGTAAATCACTCATCAAAAAATGATATATTCAAGGCAGGATCGAAAATATCAGGTTCGTATTCAACACAAAATTATGTTAATGACCAAGTTTCAGGAATACTACCATATGAAAATCCTGTTTTTGCGGCAATGTCTATTCCTTCTTACTATGCAGCATTTAATAAAGATGGGAGTGTTAACTTTGATTTAAATGGAGCGCATGGAAATTATAATCCTCATGGAGTTGGCAAATATCAAGATAAACAACAGAATTATACAAAATTATTAAATAGCACTTATTTAGAATTAAAACCTTTACCATACTTGAGTTTTAAATCTACTTTTGGTTTAGATTATGGGTATATTAAGAATTCGGCTTGGAAAGATCCAAGAGCAATTATTTATCGAAAAGGAGAAGGAGCTTATTGGGAACAATATGAGACAGATGTACAGTTAACTACTACTAATCTTATTAACTTTAATAAGGTGTTATTCGATAAACATTCAACATCAGTCATCTTAGGACAAGAAGCAACAAAACAAGATTACAGTTATATATCAGGCAGTGGGAAGGGTGCAACTCACGAAATGCCCTATTTAAGTACTACTGTTGCTGAGGGGCAAGAAGTTTCGGGAAACCCATCTAAACTTACTCGGAGTTCGTATTTTGGACTTTTAACGTATAATTATGATAGTCGATATTATTTTCAAGGAAGTTTACGTAGAGATGGAGCATCTGTTTTTGGCGATGATTATAAACATGGAAATTTTGGATCAGTTTCGGGAAGTTGGAGAATTAGTGAAGAGTCATTTTTTGATTTTGATTTTATTGACAAATTAAAACTAAGAGCAAGTTACGGAAGTACAGGTAATAGCGATGTGAAATGGTATGCTTCAAAAGGTTATTATGCTGTTGTTACATACAATGGAATGTCGAGTACTATTCCTGATAGAGTTTCTAATCCTGAATTACGATGGGAAAAAACAACCACTACAGATATAGCTTTAGATTTTGGTTTGTTTAAGAATCGTATTAGAGGAACCGTAGAATATTTTTGGGCTAAGACAACAGATAATTTGTTAAAGAAGGAGCTATCTCTAACATCTGGATTTGATGAGGTATTAGTAAATTTAGGTTCATTAATGAACCGAGGATTAGAGATATCATTAGAATCAGTTAATATAAAAGGAAAAGATTTTAACTGGAATACTAGTCTAAATATTTCTTTTCCAAGAAGTGAAATAAAGGATTTAGGTGGCGAGGATTATGTTGGAACGATGTACAGACACCGAGTAGGAGGTAAATATTTAGAGTATTGGATGTTTGATTATGCAGGAGTGAACCCTGCCAATGGTTTACCTATGTGGTATGATGCAGACGGAAACTTAACTTTTACTTATAGTAAAGCACGAAGAATAAATGCAGGAAGTCCAGAACCTGATTTCTTTGGAGGAATAACTAATACTTTATCATATAAAGGAATAACCCTAGATTTTATGTTTTACTTTGTTGTAGGAAATGAAATTATTTTTGGTGATAGATTCTATTCTGAGCATGATGGAGCTGCTTGGGGGCATAATATAAATGCAAATGGTTTAAATCGTTGGCAAAAACCTGGAGATATCACAGATGTTCCCAAACCTTTAGTAAATAACCCTACAGGAGCTAATGATTGGGATAATTCCAGATGGATCGATGATGGTTCTTATCTTAGGTTAAAATACATAACATTATCATACGATTTACCAAAGAAAATATTAACTCCAATTAAATTAAGTAATGTTTCGGTTTTTGTAAAAGGAACCAATTTACTCACATTCTCTGATGTTAATGGGCTTGATCCAGAGAGAGGATCTTCGGGCGCAGGTACTTATAAATATCCAAATACAAAATCAATTTCATTTGGTATTCAATTAGGATTCTAAAAATAGATATTATGAAAAAAAATATTATATACAACATACTTTTTTTGTTAGCTTTTTTTGTATTGGCTTGTTCTGAAGATTTTTTGCAAACAGAGCCTACAAGCAAAATTAGTAATGAATTAGCTTTGACTAATTATACGAATATTCAAAAAGCAACTAATGGAATTTATGCTCCTCTTCGAGCATCAGGACATTATGGAGCCTATATATTAATAGCTCCAGAGGTTATGGCTGATAATGTAAAAAGATCATCAGTGAAAAGTTCTAGCAGATATGTTCAAGAATTTGACTTAACAATAGCTCCTAGTGTAGGATATTGGACTGAATTGTGGGATTCTCCTTATTTTGTAATAAATGCTACGAATAATATTATAAATAAAATAACTGAAGGTGATTTTGATAAGGAAGAAGCAAATGAAAAGCAGATAAATCAACTTAAAGGTGAAGCCTTATTTGTAAGAGCGTTGTGTTATTTCGATTTATGTCGACTATTTGCTCATCATTATGGGATAGAAGATGCAAGTGTTGCTCCTGGAGCTGATGGTAATGGGGGACATTGGGGGGTTCCGATTATTCTAAAATCAGATATTAGCAATTATCCTCAAAGAAGTACTGTAAAGGATGTTTATAAGCAAATAATTTCAGATTTACGTAGTGCCGAAAATTTATTAGTGTTTGATAGAGGGAAAAATTTTGCATCAAAGAATGCAGCAAGAGCTTTATTGGCAAGAGTGTATTATTACAGAGAAGACTTGGATAGTGCTTCGATTTATGCCCAAAAGGTAATCAATACTGGAGAGTATTCTTTAGCAGACGGGAAAGCTGAAATTGTAAATTATTGGATTGAAGAAGAAGCAGATGAAACAATATTCCAA
>JAKSCO010000061.1 GCA_022360575.1 Bacteroidales bacterium
AGGCTTCTTTGCGCTGAACTGTATATCCTGTAACCACAACTTGTTCAATATCTAGAGCCTCGGTTTTTAGAACAATATTAATTATTGTTCTTGAGTTAATAGTTACTACTTGTGTTTCGAACCCGACTGATTGAAAAACAAGTTTTTCTGCACTTGAGGGAACTGTAATTTCATACTTACCATCTAAATCCGTCGAAGTTCCTATCGAAGACATTCCATCGACATAAATAGAAACTCCAGGTAAAGATGTAGCATCTTCTGCACTTTTAACAACCCCTATTACTTTTATCCCCTGTGAAAATGCAAATTGCGATAGTAATAATAAATTGAGTAGAATCGCAAAAGTTAAAAAACGGTTTTGTTTCATAAGCTTTATTTTTAGATTTATTTTTAAGGTGAAATAAAAATATAAAGCAATCCAATTCTATAAAAACAATTAAACTTACAATAGCAATACAGACTATTACAACACCAATACAAAAAACTACAAACTCCTGATTATCCGAAAAAACAACTCTATTTTATACAATAAAATCAGTAATCAAAAAAAGATCTTTTCAAACAAAAATAAATTCAAAGTCGAAAAAAGGGAATTAAATTAATTTATTATTTAGCTTAACTAAATTTAAAAAATTGGAGAAAACATTTAGAAAGTCAACTAAATTTTCGGAGAGCTTACTAGATTTAATAAGAAAGAGACTATTGTTTTTTAATAGCCTCTTATTTCTTTTTCTATATATTATTTTTTATTTCGTCCCAAACGATAGTATCCATTTTTGAACCAATAACTTCGATAACCCTACCAGCGCAAAGAGAACCTATTTTACCACATTTTTCTAAGGGCATATTATTAACCATTCCATACAAAAATCCCGAAGCATATAAATCTCCAGCACCTGTAGTATCTACAGAGTTAGCCTTAATTGGATCTATTTTATAAATTATTCCATTACTTTTTATTAATGAACCTTTACTCCCAACCTTAACTATTGCTACCTCGCATTGTTCTGCAATTTCGTTCAAAGCTTCTTCTGGTTCTTTACCTGTAAAAGCTTTTGCCTCTTCTTCATTTGCAAAAATGATATCAACATAATTTTTCACATATTCTTTTAAGAAAGACAAATTATCTTCAACAACATTAAAACTAGCCATGTCTATTGATATTTTTAAATCATGTTCTTTTGCTAACTCTGCTGCTCGTATCATTAGTGCATGATTCAAAACTAAGTATCCTTCAATATGTAAGTACTTATATCCCTTAAATTGTTCTGGTGTTAAATCAGAATCAGATAACTCAACTGCTGCACCAAGGTAAGTAGCAAATGTACGTTCTGAGTCTGGAGATATTAAAGCAATAGCTCTACCTGTTTCGTTATTACTCTTTAACATTAGGGGTTCTATTCCATTTGATTTCATATCGTTTTGAAAAAAATCACCAAATGAATCAGAACCTATTTTTCCTATATATCCAGCCGAAGCTCCTAAATTTGCCAAGCCGTGGATCGTATTGGCAGCCGAACCTCCTGATGATTGAGATTTATCAAAATTATTAGTTTCATTGTTTATTTTGTCAGCAAAATCTCTTTCGTATAATTGCATGCTTCCTTTTTTCAAAGAAAATTTATCTAAAGTCGAATCATCCGGAAGTTTAGTCATTATATCAACTAAAGCATTTCCTATTCCTAATACTTTGTCCATTTTTAGTATTTTAATTTTATTATCAAGTACAAAAATAATAAGATTATTATGAAAAACTTACGCTTTACATATTATAATACATTCTTAAAAATAAATTGTTATATCTGATTTTTTAAAATAAATTTGGTTTATAAAATAAACTAATTTACTTTTGAATAAAATTCAACTTATTATGGAAACAATAAAAGAAAATTTAAGTCCTGAGGAAAGTTTGAAAATTATCAATAACATGATTACCTCAGCAAAAACAAACTTAGGTGATAGTAGTTTTAATTTTTTATTTTGGGGATGGACAATATCACTTATAAGCTTATCTCATTTTATCTTAGAATATTTTAAGCTATCTCAAACGCCTCAAATGGTTTGGTTTTTAATTTTTCCAGGAATCGCGATTGTAACTATCTGGAACATCAAAAAAAACAGAAATCGAAGAGTATTTTCTCACATCGAAAAAATATACTCATTTGCATGGCTTGCTTTTATTATCAGTTATTTTATTATAATAATATTTATGAAAGAGATTAATTATAATATAACTCCTATAATATTTATTTTAATTGCTAATGCTACGTTTATATCGGGTTTAGCGTTAAAATTCAGACCTCTAATTTATGGTACAATATTATTTTGGATTAGTGCTATTGTATGCTTTCTAATTCCTGATGAATTTATACAATTACTAAATTCTATTGCTGTAGTTCTAGGCTTTCTAATTCCTGGCTATTTGTTAAAATCAGAAAAATATAAAAATGCTTAAGAAACTAAATCCATTATTACATTCTGAATTGCGTTTGGCAATTATTTCTCTGTTAACCGCGGTTGAAAAAGCTGAGTTTACATACATTAAAGAAAAGACTCAAGCTACGGCAGGAAATTTAAGTGTGCAATTAACTAAACTCGAAAATGCTAAATACATTACCATTGAAAAAGGTTTTAAAGGGAAAATGCCACAAACAATATGTAAGATAACTAAAACTGGAATTAGTGAGTTTGAAAAATACGTAGAGAATTTAAAAGAATATTTGAGACTATAATTTTTTTACAGATGTGGTTTATAAAATAAACTACTTTAAATAAAGAGCAAGATATGCAAACTAAAACACAAGATTTGTCAATTCTGAACAGGATAATCAAAATATTTTTGTACAAAAAAAACAAACACATGAAAACACTCACAACAATTATTACAATAAGCATTCTTAGCTTAAGCTGTATAGCAAATCCGAATACAAAAAAGATAAAAGAATTAAATACAAAAGCTTACTCGGCCTATTTAAACTCTAGCATTTTTATGTGGAAGCAAATAGTTAATGAATCTGATAAAATACTATTTGATAAAAATTCAGAGGAAACTGATAAGATAGAAGCTCTTAAATTCAGATTTGGATTACTAAGTGCTTGTCTAAGCAATAAAGATAAAGACACTTTCAATACATATTTGAAAAAAACATCAGACTTGCTTAACGAATTAATGAAACTACATCCTAAATCATCGGAGTTATATGCAATCTCGGCTTCGATTATGGGACTACAAATGGGGTTTAGTCCTATGAAAGGAATGACATTAGGAAAACTAAGCACCGAACATATAAATAAAGCTATTGAGCTAGATAAAACCAATCCTTTAGCATGGAAACAATTAGGTAGCTCTAAATTTTTTACACCACAAATGTTTGGTGGAAATATAAAAATGTCGATTGAGGCCTACGA
>JAKSCO010000018.1 GCA_022360575.1 Bacteroidales bacterium
AATTGTTTTGAGATTTCTAAAAAAACAACTACTACTTAACAAATTTTGTGTAAACCCGGTCGCTGAGCGCAAGTCGAAGCGCCCGAAGTCAAAGGCAAAGGAACAATAAAATTGTTTAGATTATGAGTCAAAAATGAGTAGTTAGACGTGAATCGTTAGACTCAAGTAGCTAGACATGAGTAGCAAGATGTGAGTAACAAGACACAAGTAGCAAGATGTGAGTAACTAGACACAAGTAACAAGACATAAGTAGTTAGACGCAAGTAGTAAGACATAAGTAGTTAGACACAAGTAGCAAGACATAAGTAGCAAGATGTGAGTAACTTGACACAAGCATCAAGACAAGAGTAGTTAGATATGAATTTAAATACTAGAATTTAATTTAGATATGAAGATTAAGTACTGGGATTAAAAGAATGAAAGTTATTTGGTATTACTCACAGATTTTAGGTACAAACTTGCAGCAGAAAATGAGGGTTTTATCTCTTAAACAAATACTCCCATATATTACCCAAGCACCTTGCGTAGATAAGCGCAAGCACCTTGCGTAGGTAAGCGCAAACACCTTGCGTAGATAAGCGCAAGCACCTTGCGTAGGTAAGCGCAAACACCTTGCGTGGGTAAGCCCAAACACCTTGGGTAGGTAAGCCCAAACACCTTGGGTGAATAATAAAGTTGTAATTTCCCAAAATTTTCGTAAATGTATTTCTATATTCTTTGAACAAACTTACTGATATACTGTTCTATTTAAGACGTATAACAGAATATTTGAATCATTCTAAAAGAAAGGAAGATTATCATGAAAACCATTATGATGAATTAATATTTAATAGATACTAACATCTTTATTGGCGATGTATTTGTTGGTCACTAAAAATAAAATCATAAAGGTTCATGAACAGCTTGTATTTGATTGTTTGTAAATACAAATAACCTGAAAAGCTGACTAAAAGAAAGCTATATAAATAGCAACAACTTATAACTACAAAAACAGAAACAGATGAGAAAACAAATACTTTACTCAAATTCCCGATATTATAAGTTATTAAAGAAATTTGGTAATTTATACCTAAGGATTAAAGAAATGTTTCTCGACAAAACATATTTCAAACTAAACATCAGAACTCGGAATTCTCTTTTTCGGAAATTTAATTTATTGTACTCTCGACTAAATAAAATACAATTGTCTACAGGGATTAAAACTACAGGTATAGCTGTTGCTTTCACTCTAATAAGCTCAATCTCTTCTGGACAAAATATTGCTCGCGAATGGGTTGAAAATCCTGAAGGAACGGCAGCTTTTAACTCTGGATTTTATCAAGGAATTACATCTATCATGAAATTTGTTGATATTGATGGAGACGGAGACGATGATTTATTTTTGGGAGGATATATCAGAGGTTATAAATATAAATTCTATCGTAATCAAGGATTAAATGCCGAAGAAAGGTTTGTTTTTGATGATCATAGTGTCGACTCATTAAGTGTGTTACCTCTTAAGCTATATAGTATTCTTACACCGCCTTATATTGCTTTTTACGATAACGACAATGATAATGATCTGGATATTTATGCTACCAATCCTACTAACTCGGGAGCTATTCTGTTTTATAAAAACACCAGCAATGGCGATACTCTAAGATTTGAACTTACAACAGGAACCGAAAATAAATTTGATACACTAAGATATGTACATTCATTAGCCTTTGCTGATATTGATAACGATAACGATATTGATGCTCTATTTATGACTGAAAGTGACACTGTTCGATATTTCGAACATGCTGCTGATACTTTCGCAGAACAACTAGGAACCGATAACCCTTTTTCGGGTTTAACCCTCGAAAATCCAACAATGGATTTTAAAGACATTGATGGAGATAACGATATTGATGCCATTGCTCACGATTGTAATGATTTAGTTTTTCTTGAAAATACGACAGTAAACGAACGACAACAATTTGTTATTAACACTACCGATACTCTTATTAAAGGAACTAATGGTCGTTATTTATATCCCTCGTTTGCCGATTTAGATGAAGACAACGACAAAGACCTTTTTATCTCTGATTACTTATTTTTCTTAATCAATAATTTTTATTACTATGAATATAACGCCACGGATAGTGTTTTTAAAGCTTCAGCTTCTGATTTAGGGATAACAACTCCTGTTCGATCATTTTCTTTTGATGTTCCCAGATTTATTGATTTCGACAATGATAACGATCTAGATTTATATATGGATAATATTAGCGATTTGTCCCCTATACCCAATAGATTGTTTGTAAACGTCGGAACATCTACGAATCCTAAATTCCAACAAACAGCACTTGAAGCTTTCGGAATACCTCAAATAATACTTAGTACCGAAGCATTTGTCGATATTGATGGAGATGACGATTTAGATATGTTTTATTTTGACAATAATGATTCTGTAAAAATGTATAAAAATATAGGGTCAATAGCCGAACCAAACTTAAAACTCCAAAATGCAACAAACAACCCACTTTCGGACATTACGACAAATACTTCTATCAAAAATATAAATTTTGCAGACATTGATAACGATGGAGATTTTGACTTAGTTACTGCTATCAAAAATCAAATTCCGTTTATTCATATCAGAGAAAATATAGGAACTCCAAATAATGCTGATTTTTCATCTGTTTCATTTTATCCTAATCCTTTCAGTTTGGTACCTTATACAAGGGCAGCATACACCTTAGAGTTTTTTGATTACAATGGAGACAACAAAAAGGACTTAATATTTGGGAATCATCATCCATTTCGTCCCGGAGGGTATCATATTTTTAATAATACATCAAATGATAATACTATCAACTTCGAATTAATAACCGAAGCTCCTTTAAGAAGTTTCTTTTCTGCACTAGGAACATTTGCGATGGTTAATCTATTTGGCGAGAGTAGTCCTTCTATAGTAATTGATGAAGTTTATGGCTTATCAAACCTCAGAGATACGATTCGCTATTATAATTCGGTTGAGATACTTTTTATTAATCCTCGAACATACTCAATAAACGAAGAAAGTCAGGCAAACACCATAGTTGGCGAAATTGACTATACATACCATGGCGATAGTACCATAACATTAGCTATTACACAAGGAAATATAGGAAATGCTTTTGATATTAGAGAAAACAATATTATTGTTCGAACTCCTGAAGCTTTTAATTATGACAATGTAAGAAATAGAATATACAATTTAACTATTCAAGCTTCAGATGGGATTTATTCGGTTAATACAGCTTATACTATAAATATAACTCAAACAACAAATGTAAAACCGAATGATTATAATAAATATATGAAAGTATACCCCAGCCCAGCTCAAGATGAACTCTATATTGACATAAAAGATAATTTAGGAAATAAAGTACATATTACATTAATTGATAATTCAGGAAGTATTGTATATGATCGTGTTGCTTTTGCTAATACGACAGTACAAATCAATACTTCTGATCTTGAAGCTGGAATTTACTTTGTCGAAATTATAACTGACAATAAGAAAATAGCAGAAAAAGTAATTATTGAATAATAGGATATTTTTATACTTTACCAT
>JAKSCO010000217.1 GCA_022360575.1 Bacteroidales bacterium
GTAAGTTCGATTCTTTTTTACTTAAATGTAGGGGAGCGGGTGTATTTCGTAATTACAAAAATCCCAAAACTTTATGGTTTGGGTTTGAACCTTCAGAGCAGTTATTGCTACTTAAAAAAGAAATCGATGGTGTAATGAGTTCTTTGGGTTTTAATTCGGGAGCAGCATTTAGCCCGCATTTAACTTTGGGTCGAACACAATTTATTCGCGACAAAAATAATTTAAAATCATTGGTCGAGCGATTTTCAAATACCTCAATTCAAACATTTCATGTTAGCGAAGTTTTGTTTATCGAAAGTGTTTTAACACCCCAAGGGGCTATTTATAAACCATTAGATGCGATAAAACTGAGAATTTAATCTAGATGTTTCGTCCTTTTAAAATGGTAATAATGGTATATATTATGATTTTAAAATCAACATAAAGCGACATGTTTTCGATATATAAAATATCATATTTTAGTCGTTCTATCATCTGATCTATTGTTGAAGCATAACCATATTTTGTTTGTCCCCACGATGTAATCCCCGGTTTCACCTTTTGTAAGTGTAAGTAATGAGGGGCTTTTTGTGCTATTTGATCGATAAAATATTTTCGTTCGGGTCTAGGTCCTACTAAACTCATATCGCCTTTGAGCACATTCCAGAAATTGGGCAGTTCGTCGAGTTTCGATTTACGCATAAATTTGCCAAATGGAGTAATTCGCGAGTCGTTTTCTGATGATAACGAAGGTCCATTTTTTTCGGCATCGGTATACATCGATCTAAATTTGTAAAGAGTAAAAGGTTTGCCAAACTTACCAATGCGTTCGTGACTATACAAAATAGAACCTTTCGACGACAGTTTAACTCCTATAGCAAGAAAAGCAAATATTGGCGAAAATGTAATTAAGGCAAATAAAGCAACTGTAAAATCGATAACTTGTTTGGTTTTTACCTGCCACATAGGCATTAAATTATGCGATATCTGAATTAAAGGAGTACTAAAAATATGACTCATATTTACTTTCCCCATTAATATATCATACATGCTGGCAATAACTTTTACTATCACATTTTTATCATCTAATAGGTTAATTATTTTTCCTACCTCTGTGTGTTCGGTTGACTCTAAAGCAATAATAACTTCTTCTACTTTGTGTTTATCAATAACCGTTTTTACATCTGATAGAACACCCAGTTTAGGTAAATACGATTCGAGTAGCGATTTGCTCTTCGAGTTTATCGAAACAAAACCAATAAATTTATTTCCTACCGAGCGTTGTTGTTTTTCAATTTTATCGAAAATCTCGAAAGCTTTCTTGTTGTCGCCTATAATAATTGTATTAAAACCTAGTTTTCGGGTATGAATTCGATGGTTTGTAATACTGGTTATTATTAAACGAGGAATATATGTCAGTGTAAATTGAAATATTAATAATCTCGAAAATAATTGGTAATAGTTGTGATAAGTCGAAACTTTATCGTCGAGCAAGGATGTGAAAAAGATTATTATTGTTCCGATAAGAATTGTAAAAAAGGTTTGTGATAATTCTTTTAGTCGCGATTTTCGATATATATCTTTATAATATCCACTCAAATAGTACAGGCATATCCAAAAAAGCGGAATAAAAACAATTCCATAATAATATTTGGGACTAAAACTTATGTTTAGATTAAAGGTTTGCTCAAACGATTCAATGTGAGTTTTACGATAAATATAAAACAAATTCCATGTTGTTAGAGCCGACAGAAGATCAAATAATAGGTATTTTATGGTATGTAAAGTTTTATTCATAGAGTTCAAATGAGAGTTTATCTTTGCTTACGTTGTACACAAACAACGCTAAAAACAATTAATTGTTGTTTGATAATTGGAGAGCAAAGCTCTATTTTTACTATATATTCACAGCTATTTGGTTTAACTGATTTATTACATGAAATGTATTTTGTATTGTATTTAAAATGACAGGCAACTCTAGTATGTTTTTATCTAACGAGTCGCTGCATAGCTCCATAAAATATTTGAATTCGGTTTTTTCTGATTCGGTTTTTGTAATTTCAATTTCTTTGCGGATAATTTGTCCGTTTTCGAAATAATGTTTTATACACAAATGCTTTTTAAAATCAATTTCGATATTTGAATTTTTCTGATATGCAAGAATAGTGTCTTTGCATACCGACGCCAGATTGTTAAGTTTTATTATCGCATTCGATCCATTGTCGTAATCTAATCTGACTTGAATTAAACTAAAATGATTGCAGTCGATAGGTAACGATTGGATATTAATTTTTTTAGCACTAGAGTTATTTAATTTATCGGCTAAACAAAAATTGTTAAATAGCTTAGTAAAATAATCTTGCTTGCGCAATAAACTTGTAAAACTTGTATTAATTTCTACAAGTTTACATTTGTTAATGTAATTGCTTAGTTTTTGGAGTTCCGAGTTAAAAAGTTTTGTTTGTTTGATATGAATTTTCACACTTGCCTCGAATGCTAACTTATAAAGCTGCTTTATTTCATCAATCGGAAAAATTGATATATCCTCAATAAATAAATGACACGAACTTTTTATTGCTTTTATTAAGAACTCGAAATTTGAATTGTTTGATTGAGCACAGTAAACAGCTTCAATCGACGAAAAGAATGTTTCTGAAGACGAAAATAATTTCACTTTATATTTTTCGCTAATAGGCAACAGGTTGTCGATATTCGGACTAAAAAGTCCGTGTAGGTTTTTATCCAGAATGCTTTTGATATTTATAAATTGAGTTTCGTCTGTTAATGAATTAAGTCCTATGATTCCTATCTTCATTCGGTTATAATTTTATATATATTTGGACTATTGTTATTTGTACCTGTTTTGAGTTTGCTTTTATTATCTGCTTACAAGTGTTTACAAACCTTTGCGATTTTTTTTGCACAGAAATTATTATTGATATAATCTGCTTGTAAAACAGTAAACTTTTACTCAAATACAAACTTAAAGTATTTGGTATATTATTATTGACTTTATAGAATCTATTTATTAACGAAACAATGTTGATAAACTTTGAACTTAGGTTCTTTTTATTAAAAACGAACTTTATTGTTTTTATTTCTGTTTGCTTATTAAGAGCATTTTTGATTATTCATGATTGTTCGTTTATATTTGCCTTTGATTTTTCTAATATATTTATGATAGATACATACCGACATAAGGGCTTGAGAAAAAAGCTTGTTGAGCAAATTTTCGATAAAGGAATAAGCAATAGCTCTGTTCTTGATGCTATAGGTAGGGTTCCAAGGCATCTTTTTATGGATAGTGGATTTATTGAATTTGCTTATCGCGATAAAGCATTTCCTATCGGAGCCGGACAAACCATATCTCAGCCTTATACAGTGGCTTTCCAAACCGAATTATTGGATGTAAAAAAACACGAAAAGGTGCTCGAAATCGGAACAGGTTCGGGATATCAGTGTGCTATATTACTCGAATTAGGAGCAAAGGTTTATACTATCGAACGTCAGCGCGAACTGTATTTAAAATCTAGAGCCTTGTTAACAAAAATAGGATACAAACCATATTTCTATTATGGCGATGGTTATGCAGGACTACCTAAAAACGCTCCGTTTGATAAGATATTAATTACAGCCGGAGCTCCCGAAATACCTCAGGAATTATTAAAGCAATTAAAAATAGGAGGGCGAATGGTTGTTCCTATTGGCGATTCTAAAGGTCAGGTGATGATTGCTATTGATCGTATCAATGAAAATGAATTTAAAAAATCAGAGCATGGTTACTTTTCTTTTGTTCCTATGCTTAAAGGGCGACAATAAATAATAAAATATTATGATAAAAATAAAAACATTTGTATTTAATTCATTCCAAGAAAATACATTCGTATTGTTTGACGAAACCAAAAACTGTGTAATTGTTGATCCTGGATGTAGTAAAGAATCAGAGTTCAGTTTGTTAGATCAATTTATCGAAGAAAATGAGCTTGAGATTCAGTCTATTGTTAATACACATTGCCATGTCGATCATATATTAGGAAATGCTTATTTGGTTAACAAATATAAAGTTTCGTCGATAGCTCATAAAGAAGATTTGCATTTGATTAAACGATCAAAAGATATGGCTGCGGTATTTGGTCTTAGTTTAGATGAGCCTCCTGTCCCCAATCACTTGGTTGACGAAGGGGATGAAATAAAATTTGGTAATTCAGTATTACAAGTAAAACATGTGCCAGGACATTCGCCAGGTAGTATTGCACTATATAGTTGTACTGATAATTTTATTATTGTAGGCGATGTTTTGTTTGCTGGAAGTATCGGACGTACCGACTTGCCCGGTGGCGATTACGATACTTTAATATCAAGTATAAAAGAAAAATTGTTTACTCTTGATGACAATGTAATTGTGTATCCCGGGCACGGATCAAGCACTTCTATAATTCGTGAGAAACAAACAAATCCGTTTTTTTAATCGATTGAGATATAGAATATAAGAAATGAGGTTGAGTTGTTGTATAACATGTTTAGCAAATAAATAATATGATAGTTTAAAGTTTCATTCATCAATCTTATTTTTAATTTTGAACGTATTAAAATTTAACAAACATATTATATCATAAAATAAATTATAAGATATGGCTTTAGATAATTTCATTCAACGCCATCTTGGACCCAGAGAGCATGAAATCAATAAAATGGTTGGCAAAATTGGTGTTTCAAGTTTAGATGAGCTAATTGATAAAACAGTTCCTACTGCAATTCGACTTAAAGAACCAATGCCTATAGGTAAGGGTATGAGCGAATACGAGTATACTAAAAAACTAAGAAAAATAGCAGCAAAAAATAAATTGTATCGTACGTTTATCGGAATGGGATATTATGATACTGTTACTCCAGCAGTAATACAACGTAATATTTTAGAAAATCCAAGCTGGTATACTTCTTATACTCCATATCAGGCCGAAATTTCTCAAGGTCGACTAGAAGCTTTATTAAACTTCCAAACAGTAGTAATGGATCTTACTGGAATGGAATTAGCAAATGCTTCGTTATTAGATGAGGCTACAGCAGCAGCCGAAGCTATGATTATGCTTTTTAATGGTCGCCCAAGAGCTCAAGCTAAAGCTGGAGCTAACATATTCTTTATTGACGAAAATATGTTTCCTCAAACAAAAGATGTTATCGAGGCAAGAGCTGTTCCTTTAGGAATCGAAATTGTAAGAGGAAATTTTAAAGAATATGAGCTAAACGATAAAGTTTTTGGTGTTGCTGTTCAGTATCCTGCTGCTAGTGGCGAGGTTATCGATTACAAAGAATTTACAGAAAATGCTCATGCTAATCAGACAGCTGTTGTTGTTGCTGCCGATATTATGAGTTTAGTATTATTGACTCCTCCAGGCGAATGGGGAGCTGATGTTGTTGTTGGATCTACTCAACGTTTAGGTATTCCTATGGGATACGGTGGTCCTCATGCTGGATATTTTGCTACTTCGGCAAAATATAAAAGAAACATCCCTGGACGGATCATCGGAATATCAAAAGATGTAAATAATAAATTAGCTTTACGTATGGCTCTTCAAACTCGCGAACAACATATTAAACGCGATAGAGCAACTTCAAATATATGTACAGCACAAGCTTTGTTAGCTACAATGGCCGGAATGTATGCTGTTTATCACGGAGCTGAGGGTTTAAAACGTATCGCTTTACATATTCATAATATGGCTGTAACTCTTAACGAAAAGTTACAAGCTTTGGGATATACTCAAGAGAATAAGAATATATTTGATACTTTAAAAGTTAATACTGGGAATATTTCTGCTAACGATATACAAAAGTTGGCATTACAACGCGAAATTAACTTCAATTATATTGATGATAAAACAATCGGAATTAGTGTAGACGAAACTACTTTAATTCAAGATTTAAATAATGTTGTTGAAATATTTGCCGAAGCTGCTGGGAAAAAAGCTGAGGTTATTTGTCATCTTAATACAAACTGTACTTTCGACGATAATTTTAAACGTACTTCTGAGTTTTTAACTCTTGATGTTTTCAAAAGATATAGAAGCGAAACAGAGTTAATGCGTTATATAAAGAAACTTGAGCGAAAAGATTTTTCATTAACTCACTCAATGATTTCTTTAGGTTCGTGTACAATGAAATTAAATGCTGCAACAGAAATGTTTGCTCTTAGCTGGCCCGAATTTGGTGGATTGCATCCATTTGTTCCAGTAAATCAAGCAGAGGGATATGCTCAATTAATTCATGAGTTAGAAGAAGACTTAAAAGTAATTACAGGATTCGATGCCGTATCATTTCAACCTAATTCGGGAGCTGCAGGCGAGTATACAGGTTTAATGGTTATTCGCGAGTATCATATCGAACGTGGGGACAATCATCGAAATATTGTACTTATTCCATCTTCAGCTCACGGGACAAATCCTGCTAGTTCTGTTATGGCTGGAATGAAGATTGTAATTGTAAATTGCGATGAGAATGGAAATATCGATATAGAGGACTTAAGGACTAAAGCTGAAGAGAATAAAGATAATTTAGCTGCATGGATGGTTACTTATCCTTCTACTCATGGTGTTTTTGAGAGTAAGATTAAAGAAATGAACGAAATTATCCATCAAAATGGAGGTTTAGTTTATATGGATGGTGCTAACATGAATGCTCAACTTGGTTTAACTAATCCAGGAAGTATTGGGGCTGATGTTTGTCACTTAAATCTACATAAAACATTTGCTATTCCTCATGGTGGTGGAGGCCCTGGTGTTGGTCCTATTTGTGTTAACAATAAATTAAAGCCATACTTACCTACAAATCCAGTTGTTGCAACTGGAGGAGATAAAGCGATTAAAGCTGTTTCGGCTGCTCCTTGGGGTAGTGCTAGTGTACTTACAATTCCTCATGCATATATAAAAATGATGGGAAGCGAGGGTATTACTAAATCAGGAATGTATGCGATATTAAATGCAAATTATATTGCTGCTTCGTTAAAAGGATATTATGATATTCTTTATACTGGAGAAACAGGATATGTTGCTCATGAAATGATTGTAGAGTGTCGTAACTTTAAACCAATGGCTAATATTACTGAGTCGGATATTGCTAAGCGTTTAATGGATTATGGATTTCATGCTCCAACATTATCGTTCCCTGTTCACGGAACATTAATGGTTGAGCCTACAGAGAGTGAATCTTTACAAGAATTGGATCGATTTATCGGAGCAATGTTATCTATACATAGCGAAATCATTGAAGTAAAAGAAGGTAAAGCTGATGCTGAAAATAATGTTCTTCGAAATGCTCCACATACACAAGAAGTTGTTGTTAACGATAATTGGGATAAGGGCTATGGAAGAGAAAAAGCTGCTTTCCCTTTAAATTGGGTTCGCGATAATAAGTTCTGGCCAATGGTTAGTCGTATTGATGATGGTTTTGGTGATAGAAACTTAATATGTTCTTGTGCTCCTATTGAGGCTTATAAAGAAGGAAAATATACTTTTGAATAGTTTCTAAATATCATATAAAAAAGAGGCTGTCCTTTAACTTTTGGGACAGCCTTTTTATTAATAGAATATGTGTTGTCCTAAAATAGCGTTACACAAAAAAATGTAATGTTATGAATAATAAGATTGAAGGACTGTACGTCAGGCGTACTCAGAAGGACTACAGTTTGGAATTTAAGTTGTCAGTAGTCTGGGAAGTAGAAAGTGGTTCGATTGGAGTTCGTGGCGCCATGCGAAAATATGGTACCTTCGATAAGGATTATCAAATAGGGACTACAATGAGCAAAACACCACAACAAAAATTATTCGATCTAGAACAAAAAGTTCGTTTATTGGAGAAAGAAAAATCTTTTCTGGAACAAGAGATGATTAATGCTAGCGATAAGGCTAATAATCTGGATACAATTGTAGAGCTAGCAGAACAAGAGTATAATATTAGAATAAGAAAAAGATTCTCCCCCGGGCAATCGGGAAGTATAACAAAGAATGCCAAAAAGCGATAGGGTATCTTTGTAGATTGTTCGGGCTAAGTAGACAATATTTCTATCGATCTAAATGGAGACAAGATTATAAGGAGAATCAAACCATACAAACTGTTTCTTTGGTTAAAAGTATTCCCGCGTATTGGGCAAAAAAGCTTTAATTATATGCTTAAAAGTCCTTTGAATGAATTAGGTGTAGGAAGAGATAAGTTTTTTCTGATTTTAAGAAGCAACAATATGCAAATAAAGCCAGTTCGAAGTTATAGAAAGACTACCAGTTCAAGACACATTTTCAGGAAGCATAAAAATCTAATTGAAAATACTATTCCCACACGTCCAGAACAGATTTGAGTGAGCGACATTACCTATATCGGCACAAGGGGAAACGAACAGTACTTATCGCTTGTAACTGATGCCTATTCAAAGAAAATAGTAGGATATAATTTGGCAGATAATCTGAATGCTTCGGCAAGTATTAAGGCATTAAATATGCTTTGAGAAACAGAAAATACAAAAACAAACAGTTAATTCCCCATTCTGACAGAGGAATACAATATTGCTGTAATGATTACCAAAACAGATTTAGTAAAGCACAGGTTATGTGTTTCATGACAGAAAGTTATGACCTATATACAAATGCTATTGCTGAAAGAGTCAATGAGATTTTAAAGCAAGAATTCTTATTAGAAGAATATAGTTTAAATTTGAAAATGATGGACAAATTAGTCAAAGAGAGTATTGAAAAATATAATGAGATCAGGCCACATTATTCTTGCCATTTGCTAACACCAAATCAAATGCACCGACAGGATAAAGTGGAAATAAAGGTCTATAAAAAATTATATTCCAACCAATTGGTTGGAATATAATAAAGTTATTTTTGTAATTAATCTTGTAACGCTTTTTTAGGACTAGTCAAAGCTTAATAAAATTTAGCTCTTTTGTCAATGATCTTAGCAGTTTCTTTTAATGCTTCAAAAGCTTCGTAGTTCGCTCTGTTTTGTAACTGCATTTGTGTTTGGTTTTTTTGCATATCAACATCAATATTTTTATCGATATTAACGGATTTTACTTTTATCACAAACACTTTATTATTTCCTTTTACAGGCCTAGAAATTTCTTCTGGGTTTAAAGTTGAAGCGACTGCTACCAATTTAGGTTCAACGCCAGCATTAGGGACACTATATGATCTAAAGCTAATGTTACTTGCTACTTCAACATTAGTATTAAATTTATTTGCGATGTAATTTAAATCTTTGTTCTCATTTAAAGCTGCGTTTATTTCTTCAGCTATTTTCTCTGCTTTCTTTTCTTTCTTTACCTGAACAGCAATTTGTTGTTTTACTTGTTCAAAAGGAGCAATTCCTTCTTCTTTTACATTTGTTAAGAAACCAACGATAAATTTATTTCCTAATTCAAATATTGGATCATTCTGAGTTTTTATAATCTCATTATTCTCTGTTTCGTAAATTGCTCTGATGAATTGTCTTGAATCATCTAACCCTGATATTTGTTGATCATTTTCGCGAATACTATTAGCAACTCTTTTGGTTAAGTTCTCGTTTTCTATAGTTTTTATAAAGCTTTCGTATGTTCTATTATTTCCGGCAAATTTGCTTGCTTTTGCATATGTCTTTTGGTATGTTTCGTTGCTAGGCTCAAGCTTACGTCCTAATAAAGCAATTTTTACTTTACGCTCTTTTTTTGCTTTTTTAGTTACTTGTACAATGTGTAATCCAAATTGTGTTGCTACATATTTGTATTCACCTACATTAGCATTAAAACAAGTGTCGCTAAAAGGATGAACCATTTTGTTTGCTCTAAACCATCCTAGGTCACCACCTTTTTCGTTGGCAGCTTTATCCGACGAATTCTCTTTTGCTAATTTAGCAAAATCAGCACCTTTTTCTAATAAATTTTTTAAGCTATCAGCTTTTGCCATTATCATTTTATAATCCTGATTTTGTTGTGGCTGTAATAATATATGACGAGCTTTAACTGAGTCTGGAAGGAATTTCACATTAGAAACTTTAGCTAAAATGTAAGTTTCGTTTTCGAAATACGGACCATAAATAAATCCTTTTTCTTTATTAAAGATGATATCTTTAATTTGTACAGGTAATTCGTCTTGTTTATAAAAGTTATTATCGAAAGGAATATCGCTATTTAGAGTAATAAAATCATTATCATTACTCGAATTTTCAAAATCAGATTTTATATCAGCAATCCATTTTTCTGAATCTTGTTTGTCTTTTTCTGAAGGAGTTACTTCGAAAGTAATGTATTCAATATCTCTTGATGCTGTTTGCTTGTAATTTACTTGATGTTTATCATAATAGTTTTTTAAATCACTATTCGAAACTTTTATTAAACTATCTGGAACACCATTAATGTTTCTAGCTACAAAGTCAAAATCTACTTTTCTGCTTATTAAATTAAGTTCTTTTTCGGCATCTAATTTTGTTGAGAATAAACCTTTTTTGATTAAGTTAGTATATTTTGAAAATTTTCTTTCTCGTATGATTTGATCTTCAACAAATAACCAATACATCTTTTGTTGTCCTGTAGGATCTTGATCATATGATTTTAGAAAATGAATAAGAGCAGCATTATTTAACTCGCCAGTTTCAGGATTTGTAAATAAATTACTTATGATCGGATGTATGTTTTTCCCTTGAACCATATCCCATAGTTCTTTACTGCTAACATCTATTCCTAAATCTTCGTATTCGTCTTCAAGAACATATTCACGAACCATTTGTGTCCATGTTTGTTGTCGTATTCTCGAAATACTCTCTTCATCTAAAGATGATCTTCCTGATGAGAATTTAGTTATTTCTGTGATGTTATTGAGTTCCTTCTGGAACTTTTGATAAGGAATAGATTTTCCTGCTATCTCGGCAATTTCAAATTGTGAGTTTGAAAACAAAGCTCCTCCTGAATTCAAAAAATCTCCTAAAATAAATGCAAGTAGTGCTAACCCTATTACTACTGCAACTAAAACTCCTGCGCGATTTCTAATTTTTTCTAATGTTGCCATTGAATATTGTTTTTATCAAAAAATTTAAAGATTCGAATATAATAATTTTAATTCTGATTTTTGCAGAGAACTACAAAATATATAATCAGCAAATGTAGCATTTTATTATTTTTTTCAGATACAATTGCATGATATTATTGTAATAAAACAACAAAACGTTAATTTCCCGTTTGTATTTCCAATTTTATTAACTCTAAGCGTGTTTTTGTAACTTTTAAGATTTTGATAAGAAAATTTTCGATTTTTATTATGTTGTTTATGTGAGGAATATTTTCGGTATGGTATATAATGTATCCGGCTAGAGTTTCGTATTCTTCATTCTCTGGAATATTTAACTGGTATTTGTTGTTTAAGTAGTCAATTTTTATTCGAGCAGATAGTATATAATCTTTTGAAGTTAGTTTTCTTTCATATAACTTTTCTGTGTCATGTTCGTCAGTAATTTCTCCAAAAATTTCTTCAAGTATATCTTCTGTTGTGATTATTCCTGAAGTTCCACCAAATTCGTCGACAACTAAAGCAATATTTTGTCCTGTAGATATAAAAAATCGTAACAATTTACTTGCTGACATTGATTCTGGAAAAATAGGTAGAGTTTTTATTTTCTGATGTAATTCAGAGTTAGAAAAGAAAATACTTTTACTTTTTATATATCCTATAACATTATCTATAGAATCTCTATAGATAATAATTTTAGTGAATCCAGAATCAATAAATTTCTGTTTAAGTTCTTTGATTTGTTCTGTAATTTCGAACGAAATGATTTCGGTTCGTGGAATCATACACTCTCTAATTCTTGTTTCTGAAAATTCGAGAGTATTTTGAAATAGTTTTAATTCAGAATTATTATCCGAAAAATTATTAACTAGATCGCTTAGGTCATCTTTACTAAAAGATTCTTTTGGTTTCTTTCGTTTTGGAATACTCTCATTTCTTGCGAAAATTTTAATTATAAAACAAGAAAAATAAGTTATTGGTGAAATTATTATAAATAGAATAATGAGAATTATTGCTGAAATGTTAATTATCTTATTAGAGAAAATCGTTCCTAACGATTTGGGTGTTATAACAATGAATGGAATACCAATACTAGTTACTATAATAAGGATAGGTATGTATAAAGATAATTTATCATTGTCAATTAAGTTAATCGAAATAAGTAATAAAACCGAGATATTTAAATAATAATACAGATTAATACAAATTTCGAAAAGCTCAGTTCTTTTACTTATCCAATAAAGTATTTTTGAGTAATAAGATCTTTGTTTCTTATCTAGTTCGAGTTGTAATAAATTAATTGAACTAAAAGCGGATTTTAATAAAGAGAAAACTAAAAAAGAAATAATCAGTAACCCATATATGAACGGATCATCCATTGTCTTTGTTTGTTTTATTTGATTTTCGCATGTTTTTTCTTAGCAGATGCATTGCAAATGCTATAAACGAAAATATAAAAAAGATATAACTTTTAGTAATTCCTTCTAAAAATGTTTGATGGATGGCTGTTACAAGGCATAATAAGGATGTGATAAGCCAAATTATTTCTATTGTTTTTGCTAGGCTATTTTTCATTTTCGATGTAAAAATCTCCTGATGGTTTTAGTATTCTCCAGTTATAAAAATCTTGATCAGCTTCGAATCCTTTTCCGTGAATTACTCCGTCATTATTTGTAATCTTTACATATTGATCTGAATAGATTTTTTTTGTAGCCTGATTCCATATTAAAAAATCAGTATTAAGAGTATCTCCTTCGGGAGTAACTCCAACAACATTGTTTTTAGCAGTCCAGAGCTTTTCTGTTTCGTCGAAAATACAATATTTGGCTTTTATTGAAGAGGTTTTTTGTTGTAGTGAATCAAAAAATTCGACATGTATTCCTTTAGGAAATTCAGTATAAGGTTCTTCAATATTTAAAAATCTATTTATTTCAGGAGATTGAATTTTTATTCTTATTAATGCATTTTCAGAAAAAATAATTTCACTATTAATTACTGAAACATTAGGAGCGTTTAGTTCTTTAGTTAAAGCATTAACTTTTTCAATCTTGTTTTGTTCACAAGAAACGAAAAAGATAATACCTGTATAGACAGGTATTATCTTTAAGTAATTTAATATTTTCAATATGTTATCTCGGTCTAACAACTGTTTTTTCATTTATCCAACAACCTACAGTGTAGGTATCTCCTTTTTTAAATCCGTAAAAGAATATAGTTTCGTTATCAGGGAAATGAGCTTTGTAAGCACTAATAAACTTATCTGCTTTTTCTGCTAACTCAGGATCAACTTTCTTAGCTTTTGCAAATTTATCAACAGCAGCCCAATAAACAGCTTTCTGATGGAACTCTTCATCGCTACATGATTTACTTGCTGCAGCATAAATATTTCCTATTAATAGGTAAGGATAACCACTTGTTTTATCAAGCTCAATTGCTTTTAAAGCATAAGTTCTTGCTTGTTTGTAGGTTTCTTGTCTACGAGCAACATCTCCAAGCTCTAAGTAATATTTTGCTTTTTGTAAATCTTCTGTTTCTAATTCGATTGCTTGCAAGTAGTATTTTTTTGCATCATCTAATTTTTCGACTTTGTTTGTAATTTTAGCTAGTTCATAAGCAGTTTTTACACTAGGTTTTAGCGAATTAAGTTTTTCTGTCATCGAAAAGAATAATTCAGACTCAGTACATTTAGTCGAGCGCAATAGATTTACGGCTTTTTCTAAGAATTCAATATCTTCAGGTGTTTTTGCAAATTTATTTGTATAGAATGGAATTAAATCTTCACAAGTTGCAGCTCCACTTTCTTCAAAAACTTTATCGATAAGAGGTTTTGCTTTTTCAATTCTTTTCCATCCTTTTTTCTTATTATTGATAACGTAATCGCAAATTTCAGAAACTTTTCCATAATTTTCTACCACTTCCCCACCTTCAATTACATTTTTTACAAATAACCCTTTTGAAATTTCCATGAATGTCAAAAGCTGAGTTCCCTTACTTTTATATTTTTGAATTTCGATAGATTCTCTAAGAAAATTATATGCGATTTGCATATTTTCAGGTGTTTTATCTGAATATTTAATGAAATCAACTCCTTTATATCCAAGAACAAGTCCTTTTTGTTTGTAATACTTCATTCGTTGATCGTAGATGTTCATCATACTATCTAAAAGAGTGCTTTTTTCAGCCTGATCTTCAGTATTCTTAATTTTCTTTTTAATCATCTTAATTCCGTCAACATAGATATGTTTGCTGGATCTAGGACAGTTAGAGTAAACGTGCGCCCAAGAATCTTGTGCTAGATCATAATTCTTTTGTTTTACATATTCTCGATACAACGAAAGATTTTTTATGCACTTAATGCTATCTTCCCCATGGCCGAATTTAGAGCCATCTTCAACTCCTTTTTGTGCAAATACCACAACTGTTGTTACGATAAGTGTGAAAATTGTTAAAATCCCTTTTGCTATTGTTTTCATCTTAGTAAATTTTATATTATTGAAATTTTCGTTTGAAAAACCAGATATCATAGAAAGTTAAATTAACTCCTATTAACGAATAAGTCTCTTGAATTAACCTATTATCTGTAGTTCCTTTTTTGCCGTAGGTGTATGATATATTGAGTTTTGTATTAGCTATTATAGGCATACCTATACCGACACTTATACCATAACTATTAATTTGTTTATTGTTTAATTTTAAATAATTCTTATTGAAGTATAACCCAGCTCTATAACTAATTACCTTGAAATAGTTACGTAAAGCATCTTTGTTTGGAGTATATTCAACTCCTAGGTTAAATTTTTGATCCAGAGTATAGTTTTTATCCGAATTGAATGTTTTTGCATTGCTCCAATCTTGTTGTGAGTAATCAAAACCTATTATTAATTTATCTTTTATTCCAGTACTAAATCCAATGCTATATTTTGCTGGAATTTCAATTGTTTTGCGTTGTTCATTAAGACTAATAGTGTCTATGTAGTCCATCCTTCCTATGTTTGACGAAAGCATAATTCCTCCAAAAAAGTCGAGAACATTTCTGTTTTTTGTATTAAAATTATTTGTTGTAAATGTTCCTATAGTGTTCTTAGAATTGAATTTTACATTTGAAGAGTAACTTAAACCAACTACTAAGAAATATTTTTCATTAATGTCTGTATGATATTGTATTCCTGCATCGAAAGCAGAAGATCTTAATACATGTTTATCATTAATAACTGTGGCGTAAGAGTTAGGATCTTCTATAAATGCTTCATTATATTGATTAATATTTCCAAAAAAGAAGTTATAATTAAAACCAATAGATATGTTTTTATGGATACGAAAAGAACTACTTACAAAAAATTGATTTATACCTCCTTCTCCTAAAGATTTATTATACACTAAGGTGTCTTTTAAATAAGGATGTGGAGAAGATTCCATTATGTTATACCCTATTTTTGAGTAAGGTGTAATTCCTACTCCAGCATACCACCATTTTTTTAATACAGGGAAAGTAAATGCTAGATGATCAAATGTGAAATTTTTATATTCTAAACTATTGCTCGAATTCTTAAGAGAGTTGTAAGTTCCAGATGCTCCAATGTCAAAAATAAATGACATGGTATCTTGCGAACTTAATGCTGCTGGATTTAAATAGTTTATTTGATTATTTTGTCTTAATCCAGTAGTTAAACCTCCCATAGCCCTACTGTTATTGAATCCATTTCGATCAATTTCGCCAATACCAAATCGAGTATATGGAGAGTTTACAGCACTTTGACTATATGTTAGAACATTTCCTGCTATTACAATAGCAATAACTGTTATTAGTTTTTTTATCATTTTGGTATATTATATTCAAGTATTGTGTTTAGTCCTGTTAAATTTAAGTTCAGGTTTACAAAGATGGTATTTTTTAATTTTTTATCAAAAAAAATAGCGTCTCCTCCTGTTAAAATTGTAGTTAAATTTGGATGTTTTTGCTTAAAATAATTAATGTAATTATCTACTTCGAAAATTATTCCATTTTGTACTCCAGAAATAATGGCATCTGGTGTGTTTTTACCAATTATTTCAAAGGTTTCATTTTGTCCGAGTAAAGGAAGTTTGCTAGTATAATGATTTAGTGCTTTAAATCTCATATTCATGCCTGGCGATATAGTTCCTCCTTGATAACATGCTTTATGATCGATAAAATCGAAAGTAATTGCTGTTCCCATGTCAATAACTAAAACGTTTGAATTTGGATAGATGTTGTTTGCTCCAACAACTGCAGCAATTCTGTCTTTGCCTAAAGTTTCTTTTGTTTCGTAAAGATTTTTAATAGGAATTGGTGTATGAGAGGTTAATTCGATAATAGAATTAAAGGATTCTTTAAGATTTTTTAACACTTCATCATTGTTTTTTCTTACAGAAGAAACAATAGCCTTGTTGATTTTTTTGTATTTATCTTGAATGCTTTTTAATAAGTTTATGTCAATATTATCAACAGTAATAGACTCAATTATATTACTATCCTTAAAAATTGCAAGTTTGTTGCGAGTATTTCCTATATCAATAGTTAGGTTCATGTTGCAATTGAAATGCTTTTAAAATCAGGGCGTAAAGATAAAAAAATATCTTATTAATAAAAGATTAACTTAATTTAATAAACCCTATTTTTATATATCTTTAATTTTATCGATAGCTGTAATAATGGTTTTAACATTTTCGAATGTCATTATTAACTTACCTTTATTTTCTTTCATTTTTATTCCTTTCGGATTTGTCTGTACAAAACTTAATATTCGAGCGAAAACTGGAGATTGATAGAACGCTGATTCTTGGTTGCTTATGAAATAAGCTGCCATTCGTTTATTTTTAAGAATAATTTTTTCTATTCCTAGGCTTATAGCGATCCATCTAAGGCGTACTACATTAATTAATTCTTTGGTTTGTTCAGGAACTTGTCCAAATCGATCAATAATATTTTCTTCGAATTTGATTAGGGTTTCTTCTTCTTCAATATTATCTAACTCTCGGTACAACCGAACTCTTTCGGAGATATTATTTATATAAGCATCAGGAAATAGTAGTTCCATATCTGTGTCGATGTGACAATCGTTTATAAATTTTTGATCTGCTATTTGTTGTTCGAGCTCTTCTTTTTGTTCTGAATTGTAGAGTTCTTTAAACGAAGTTTCTTTGAGCTCTAAAATAGCTTCGTTTAAAATTCGGTGATAAGTTTCAAAACCAATATCGGTAATAAAACCACTTTGCTCTGCTCCGAGTAAATTCCCAGCTCCTCTAATATCTAAATCTTGCATTGCAATGTTAAATCCGCTTCCAAGTTCAGAAAATTCTTCAATAGCTTTTAAGCGTCGTCGGCCTTCTTGTGATATTGAGGTTAGGGGAGGAGCTAATAAATAAGCAAATGCTTTTTTATTAGATCGTCCTACACGACCTCGAAGTTGATGTAGATCACTTAGTCCAAAATTTTGGGCATTATTAATAATTATAGTATTTGCATTTGGGATATCTAATCCAGATTCGATGATTGTTGTTGCAATTAATACATCGTATTCGTAATTAATGAAATCAAGCATAATTTTTTCTAATTGCTTAGGTTCCATTTGACCATGAGCAAAAACAATGCGAGCATCAGGACATAACTTTTGAATTAATTTTTGTATTTCGGCAATATTTTGTACTCTGTTATGTATAAAAAATACTTGTCCGTTTCGTTGAAACTCGTAATCTATAGCTTCTTTTATAATGTCTTCGTTAAAGGTATGAAGCTCTGTAATTATAGGATATCTATTTGAAGGTGGAGTGTTTATAATTGACAGATCGCGTGCACCCATCATCGAAAATTGTAATGTTCTGGGAATAGGCGTTGCTGTTAAAGTTAATGTATCAACGTTTACTTTAAATCGTTTTAATTTTTCTTTTATTGATACTCCAAATTTTTGTTCTTCATCAATTACTAGTAATCCTAAATCTTTAAACACAACATCTTTGCTAACCAATTTATGTGTTCCGATTAAAATATCTATTTGCCCTTCTTTTAGTTTCTTTATAATTTCGGTTTGATCCTTGCGAGTTCGTAGTCTACTTATATAATCAATATTGCAAGGAAAGTTTAAAAGGCGGTTTTTAAATGTTTGATAATGTTGTAATGCTAAAATAGTAGTAGGAACTAAAATTGCTACTTGTTTATTATCGGCAATAGCTTTAAATGCAGCGCGAATTGCTATTTCTGTTTTTCCAAAACCAACATCTCCACAAACTAAACGATCCATAGGAATGTCGGATTCCATATCTTCTTTTACAGCTCGAGTTGTCTTTAATTGATCTGGTGTGTCTTCGTAGATGAATGATGATTCGAGTTCGTTTTGGAGATAAGTATCATGAGCAAAAGCAAAACCTTTTTGTTCTTTACGTTTAGCATAAAGAGTGATGAGTTCTTTTGCTATATCTTTAACTTTTTTCTTAGTATTTTGCTTTAACTTTTGCCATGCACCTGATCCGAGTTTATATATTCGAGGGGGTTCGGCATCTTTACCTTTGTATTTCGAAATCTTATGTAAAGCATGAATGCTTACATATAAAGTATCTTGATCTTTATAAACGAGCTTTATAGCTTCTTGAGTTTTTCCGTTTATATCGATTTTCTCAAGACCTCCAAATTTCCCGATTCCATGGTCGATATGAACAATATAATCGCCAGGATGGAGTCCTGTAAGTTCGCGAAACGAAATATGCTCTTTTTTCTTTAAACTGTTTTTTATCTTGAATTTATGGTAGCGTCCAAATATTTGATGATCGGTATAGATACAAATGTTTAGGTCATTGTCAATAAAGCCCTGACGAATGGTTTTGTTTAACGGAGCAAATTTTATTTCTGGATTTATATCATTAAATATAGTTTCGAGACGCTCAATTTGTTTTTGGTTTTCGGTTAAGATATAGGTCGAAAAATCTTTTTGGGTGTTTTCGATAATGTTATTTCCGAGTAGTTCGAGGTTTTTATTGAATGAAGGTTGATGTGTGGTTGAGAATAAAATTTCATGAGAATTGAAATGATTTGTTTGTCCAAATTCGACAATTTTGTAGTTTTTTATTGAATTTTCAGCTTCGGATTTCGATAAAATAGAGGTTTCTTTATTCTCGCACGTTAGTTTTTTCCCAATTTCATCAATTTTTTCTGTAAAAAATTGAAAATTTTCTATCCAAACAATAGAACTTTCTGAAATAAAGCTAAAAAAACTTTTATCTTGAATTAGATCTTCGTTATCCGATTCGGGATTTACAATTTTAGGTACAATTGAAATATTTTGGAAACTTTCTTTTGATAGTTGGTTTTCGATATCGAAAGAACGAATAGATTCTACTTCGTCGCCAAAAAAATCGATACGAAAAGGAAAGTCTGAAGCAAAGGAGAAGATATCAACAATACTCCCTCGAATAGAAAATTGTCCGGGCTCATAAACAAAGTCGACATATTGAAATTGATATTCCTCTAAAACTTCTTGGATAAATTCGATTGAAATATTTTCGCCTACTCCTAAATTTAGAGTTGTATTTATTAAACTGTCTTTGCTAACCACTTTTTCGATTAATGCCTCGGGGTAAGTTACAACTATAGCTTTAGGCGTGTTGGTTAATGCTTGTAATACTTCTGCGCGTAAAAGTAGATTAGCGCTATCTTCTTGTCCATAAACAATTGAACGTTTATACGAGGTAGGAAAAAAATAAACCTTATCTTCAATAAAGTTTGATAAATCATTATGAAAATAGGCTGCATCTTCTTTGTCGGGTAAGATAATTAAATGAGTGTTGTTGTTGCTATTAATTATTTCAGAAGCATAAACAGCTGCTGACGAACCTACCAAGTTTTTCAGAAAAATATTAGATTTTTCTTGAATTGCAGAGATAGCATTGTTTATTTGAGGGTGATTTCTAAAAATCGTATTTAACTTTGTAACTTCCAATTGATAAAGATTTTTTAATATAAAGAAAGGTAGCTGAAAACTACCTTCTTTATTACAAATTATGTATTGTTATAGTTTATTTTACGTGTTCGCGAATAAAACATTCAGCATTTTCGACCATATTTTTCGATCCGGTATAAAGCGGAACTCTTTGATGTAGTTCTGTTGGTATGATATCCATAATTCGACATTCTCCATTGTTTGCTTTACCGCCTGCTTGCTCGGCAATAAATGCAATAGGATTACATTCGTACAACAAACGAAGTTTTCCTGTTGGAGCACTTGCTGTTTCTGGGTAAATAAAAATACCTCCTTTTAATAAGTTGCGATGAAAATCGGCAACTAACGAACCTATATATCGTGCTGAATAAGGACGATTTGTTTCCTTGTCGTTTTCTTGACAATGTTTTATATATCTTTTTACTCCTTCGGGAAATTTGTTATAGTTTCCTTCGTTAAGCGAATATATTTTTCCATTTTCGGGAGTTTTTATATTAGGATGAGACAGACAAAATTCTCCAATGCCAGTATCAAGAGTAAAACCATTAACCCCCATCCCTGTTGTGTAAACCAACATGGTTGACGAACCATATATAATATATCCAGCAGCAATTTGCTTGTTTCCTTCTTGTAAAAAATCTTCTAATTGAGCTTTTTGTCCACGAGGTGAGATTCGTCGATAAATAGAAAATATTGTTCCGATAGAAACATTAACATCAATATTTGACGATCCATCTAAAGGATCCATACAAACAATGTATTTTGCATCGTTCGACATTTCATCGTCGAAAGTAATAAATTCATCATTTTCCTCAGAAGCGATACCGCAACATTCACTACTATCTCTTAATGCAGCCGTAAATTGTTTGTCAGCAAATACATCTAATTTTTGTTGGCTTTCGCCTTGTATATTAACATTTCCTGCTTCGCCTAAAACATCAACTAAACCAGCCTTGTTTACTTTTTTGTGAACTATTTTAGCAGCAATTGAAATATGGTGTAATAAGTTTGATAATTCTCCTTTTGCATAAGGAATATTCGCTTGTCGACGAATAATAAACTCGTTAAGAGTAGTAATGTTGTAACCTTTCATCAGAAATCAGTTGTAGTGTTAATTTTATAACTTAATATATACGTAGTATATTTAAATAAATCGCTACAAATTTATACTTAATTTTATGAATAAGAATAAAATAATAAAAAAATAACTCATGTTTAAAGTTTATCCTTGTTCATACTAAATATCAATTCAAGAAATATTAAATTTGTAGGCTATTTGCTTTAAACTTAAAGTTTAATTATGATTGTTTTCAAATTTGGAGGTGCTTCAGTAAGAGATTCGGCAGGAATTAAAAATTTATCGAATATTGTAAAATTATGTTCTGATGAAAAAATGATTGTTGTGGTTTCGGCTTTAGGAAAAACAACAAATGCTCTTGAGTTGATTTTAGACTTATCTTATAATAATGTATCCGAAAGTAAAAATAAACTTAAAGACTTAGAACAGTATCATTTTTCGATTATCGAAAATTTATTTGCCGATAAATTGCAGGTTATACATAACGATATAAAATCCGAATTTAAAAAATTATATCATACATTATATAATGTATCTATATCTGATAAAAATTGTAAATACGATCAAGTAGTTTCGTTTGGCGAGATAATATCAACTAAAATTATTAGTACATATCTAAATTTTGTCAATCTCAAAAATGTATGGGTTGATGCTCGCGAACTTATTGTTACTAACGATACTTTTCGCGAAGCTAAAGTAGATTATAAAAAGACAAAAAACGAAGCCGAGAATATTTTTAAGTTCGATAAACAATCATTATATATTACTCAAGGTTTTATTGCAGGAACTAGCAATAAAAAAACAACAACCTTAGGACGCGAAGGGTCTGATTTTTCGGCAGCTATTTTAGCAAATGTTCTTGATGCAGAAAAAGTTGTTGTATGGAAAGATGTGGATGGTGTTTTAAATGCCGATCCGCAATATTTTCAAAATCCTATAAAATTAGAAAAACTATCATATCAAGAAACGGTTGAGTTAGCATACTTTGGAGCAAAGGTTATTCATCCTAAAACCTTAAAACCGTTACATAATAAAAATATTCCCTTACAAGTTCGTTCGTTTATTAATACTCAAAACGAGGGAACTTTAATACATTGCTTTGATGAGTACGATCAGAACTTGCCTGTTTTTATTTTAAAGAAACATCAAGTATTAATAAGTTTATTTCCTAAAGATTTATCGTTTGTTATAGAAGATGAATTGAGTCGGATTTTTAAATATTTATCAGAACATAGGATTAAAGTAAATTTAATACAGAATTCGGCTATTAGTATTTCGTTTTGTATTGATAATTCAAATAGTGATGTAAAAACTTTAATTGCTTTACTAAAGCAAAATTACAAAGTATTGTATAACGATAGTTTAGAATTGTTAACTGTTAGGCATTATACCGATGAAGCGATAAATGGAGTTATTGCAGGTAAAAAAATATTTATCGAACAACGAAGCCGACATACTGCGCATTTTGTAATTAAGTAAGGTGTTTGTATCAATAAAGCCCGAACTTTAATTACTAAAGTTCAGAGCTCAAAACTATATTTATTCTCCAAACTCAGCGATAATTTTATCGGCTAAAAATTCAGATAACTTAATATTCGATTCGTGAGTCCAGCCTGCAATGTGGGGTGTTAACACTACTCGATCTGAGTTTATAAGATACTCGAATGCGTCGGGTAGCGATTGTGTCGAATGTAGATTCTCGAATGAAACTTTTTCATATTCGAGTACATCAAGTGCAGCGCCTAATACTTTTTTCGATTTTAAGTTTGTAACCAAGTCGTCGGTTTTTAAAACTTTTCCACGAGCAGTATTTATTATATATATGTTTTTCTTAAATCGATTTATAAATTCGTGATTAATCATAAATCGAGTTTCGTCGGTTAGCGGAACATGAATACTTAAAATATCGGTTTGTTCAAAAAGTTCGTCAAGCGATTTTTCCGAAACATATTCGTTGCTATATCCCGATTTGTATTTATCGTAAGCAATAACATTGGCTTCGAAACCTTTTAATCGTTGAGCAAAAGCTCCTCCCATATTCCCGTATCCTATAATTCCTACGGTTTTGCCTTTTATTTCTAAACCTCTATTTTCTTCGCGTAGCCAAAATCCTCGACGTACTTCAGAATTGGCTTGTATAATATTATTAAATAAACAAAGTAACATTCCTAAAGCTTGTTCGCCAACAGCATCGCGGTTTCCTTCGGGCGAATTATAGCATTTTATCCCTTTCGATTCGGCATATTCTACATCTATATTTTCTAATCCAGCACCTACACGACCTATAAATTTTAATTTCTCGGCTAAATCAATAATTTCTTTATCGAGCTTTAATTTACTCCTGATAATTACGCCATCGTAATTACAAATATTTTTTTTGATCTCTTCAATAGTTAAATTGGTGTGGTAATCACAAATAAATCCAGCATTGCTTAGTTTTTCAGGCAAGCGTGGATGTGTCGAATCTATAAATAATACACGCATAATTTCTTTTTTATTTCGATGCAAAGATAAGCTTTTAGTTCAAAGCTTAACGAGGGGGATTCTATGTTTAAAAGTCACAATACAAAATCAAATTACGCCATATTGTCATAAACATTCATAACAATAAAGACATAATGTCATTCAAGGGAGTTGATTTATTTTACATGAAAAAATCTTGTATCTCGCATATAATCAATAAAAAGAATGTTTTTGTAGTGGATTAAAATTTTTTATTGGCATTTAATTTGAAAAAGAGTTTATCAGAAATAATTAAATAAAAAACAAAATATAAATTTAAAATTTAGGAGGATAAAATTATGACACTAGCAAGATTATCAAACAACTGGTTTCCGTCAACTCCTTCGTTATTCGATAGATTTTTTGATGGTGATTTGACGGATTTGAATAGAACAAACTATTCGGATATTAATACAACTATGCCTGCGGTAAATATTACCGATAACGAAGATGAGTTTTTAATCGAACTTGCTGCTCCGGGATTGAAAAAGAATGATTTTAAAATTGATTACGATAATGGACGATTGACTATATCGGCCGAATTTAATAAAGAATCAAAGCAAAACAATGACGATAAATTTACTCGCAGAGAGTTTTCTTATGGCTCGTTTCAGCGTTCGTTTACAGTAGCTAAAGAGCTTGTTGATACCGAAAAAATTGCAGCAAGTTATAAAGATGGGATATTAAATGTTGTGTTGCCAAAGCGCGACGAGTTAAAGCCCAAGCCAGTAAAACAAATTAAAATAGCATAATGTGTAATGACATTGTTTCAAAAAATAAAATAGGATTTATCTTTTTTTAATAACGAATAGTAATTTTTTTCATGAACTAGTTTAGCGTAGCCTTCGGGCTACGTTTTTTTTAGATCAATTTTTACAACAAAAGCAAATAAGGGCAATTATTTTTTTTTGAAAGCAATACATTAGTGAAATGACCTATTAAAATTTTTTAAAAGCTCAAAACATTAATGTAATGACGAATTATTATTTTATAAAAGCCATTACATGGATGAAATGATCAATTAAAATTTTTTAAAAACCCAATACACCGATGAAATGATGCATTAAAATTTTATAAAAACCATTACACGAATGAAATGATCTTTGTTCGTTTGTACAAACCTCATTACACGGATGAAATGGGTCGTGTACATTTGAACAAAGCCAATTACACGGATGAAATGATCTTTGTTCGTTTGTACAAAGCCATTACACGAATGAAATGAGTCGTGTACATTTGTACAAAACCAATTACACGGATGAAATGGGTCGTGTACATCTGAACAAACCCGATTACACGGATGAAATGACCTTTGTTCGTTTGTACAAACCTCATTACACGAATGAAATGACCTTTGTTCATTTGTACAAGGCTTAAATTAAAAATGTCTTATGTTAATATTTATATTAGGAGTTATAAGTTGTCGGTGTTTTTAAAAAATACTTTCAATTTTTGTAATGTATAAGTAAAATACTAAATTTCACCTTCCTTATATATTATGCAATGATGGATTTTATTGATTTTTTAAAGTATGGAGCTATAGGGATTTCTCTAGCTCTGGCAGTTCTTTCGTTTAGATTACTTTCTAAAGAACAAGAAAAAGATGTAGAACGCCCCGGGTTTTTAAAAATAATTCGAGTGTATATGATATTTGCAATGGTGTTATCAATTTTTTTTGGTGTGTCCGAGATACTTGTTCCTTTTATGCATCGGAATACAAAAGTAACAGATATTCAAACAGAAATAGACACTTTGGATGTTTGTCAGCGTTTTGTTGAGCAGTTAAATAATTGCAATAATAAATTAGCCGAATACGATCAAGGGTTTTATCAAAATATAATCAAATTAAAAAGACAATTGCGATTAACTCCCGATGGTTGGACAAATCTTTGTTTTGACCCCGATTCGAAAGCAGAAACATTTTACTTGCTTACGAATATTTTTAAAAGTTTAGGATACGATTGTAAAAATCGTTCAAATAAAGAAATGATATCCGAGTGGGAATCGCTGAAAAGCAATTGGACTGATGATAAGTTAAGTTATATATTTAATTCGGATATTACAGAGTTGATAAAAATTTATCTGAAAACATACGAGGATAATTAAGTGCGATTTGTTATAAATACACTTTAAAAATAGGTTTGTAACCTTTTACATTTCCTTTCGAATCGTAAAACTGATAAGCAACCATAATAGAAATAACTTCTTTAATCATTTTCTGATTTTCTTTATCAAATTTCCAGTTTTCTTCAAATTGTATTTTAGCACAATCTTCTCTTTTGTAATCGTTTTTTCGTTCTAGTTTTTTAATATCCCTAACCGACATCTTTTCTCCTGTGAAAAAATCATAAGGAGTTATTTTCTTAGAATATACCAGATCGAATAAATCATTAATAAACGAATCCTTTTGTAAATTTCTTAAGCAATAGGCTGTCCAATTATCGTTATTAGGGTTTTTAATGACAATATCACTGATGATTGTGTCGGCAATTGTTTTAAATGTTGTATCTGTGATCTTTTGGGAGTTCTGTGTAATTTTTTTAGGTTCGTTTTTACACTCGCATAAAACGATTGTGATTAAAAATCCCAATACAATATATATAATACTCTTCATCTAGCAGTAATTTTATTGATTTATATGTAGGTATCTTTCGGGGTGTTCTAATTAAGGTCTATCAAATTTTAATCTTCTTCCTTTTGTCGATTCGTTAAAAATGCCATCTCGATACACAATGTTTCCATTAACTATAGTGTGAGTAACTTTAGATGTAAAACGAGTCTCTTCAAAAGGCGACCATTTACACTTATATAATATATTATCATAATTAACAGTCCAGGGATTGTTAAGGTTAACCAAAACTAAATCGGCAAAATATCCTTCTTTAATGTACCCTCGATTTTTAATTTTAAAAATATCGGCAGGAGCATGACACATTTTAGAGACAATTTCGGGTAGTGTAATTTTATTCTGATGGTAAAGTTCGAGCATTGCAACAAACGAATGTTGTACTAAAGGACCTCCCGATGGAGCCTTAAAGTACGTGTTGTCTTTCTCTTTGATTGTGTGAGGTGCATGATCGGTTGCGATTACATCAATTTTGTTGTTCTTTAATCCGGTAAGCAAAGCTTCTTTGTCTGTTTTCTTTTTTACAGCAGGATTCCATTTTATTCGAGTTCCATATTTGTCGTAATCTTCATCAGAAAACCATAAGTGATGCACACAAACTTCTGATGTTATAAGTTTATCTTTCGAAGGAGTCTTATTGTCGAATAATTCTAATTCTTTTTCTGTACTTATATGTAATATATGTAAACGCGAATTATATTTTTTAGCAAGTTCAACAGCTAGGGCTGATGATTTGTAGCAAGCTTCTTCGCTTCGTAATAAAGGATGGTATTTTATAGGCAAATTCTCGCCAAATTCATCTTTTAGCTTTTGTGTATTCTTTATTATAGTGTCTTCATCTTCGCAATGTGTTGCGATTAAAACAGGCGATTCTGCAAAAATTTCAGATAAAGTATTTGCATCATCAACAAGCATATTCCCTGTCGATGATCCCATAAAGACTTTTATACCACAAATTTCTTTCGGATTAACTTTCTTGATTTCTTCAATATTGTTATTTGTAGCTCCTAAATAAAACGAGTAGTTAGCAAGAGATTTTTCCGATGCAAGCTTATATTTTTCTTCTAAAAGTTTAATGCTTGTTGCCTGTGGGATAGTATTGGGCATTTCCATAAACGATGTAATGCCTCCAGCAATAGCAGCTTTTGATTCAGTATAGATTTCTGCTTTATGCTCTAATCCTGGTTCTCTAAAATGAACTTGATCGTCAATAAGTCCAGGGAATAAATACTTGTTACTACCATCAATAATTTCATCAATGTTTTCAGTGCTTATATTCTCTGATATATTATTAATGATGTCATTTTTAATTAAAACATCTCCAGTTGTAATGTTTCCTTCATTTACAATAGATACATTTTTGATAAGTAAGCTTGCCATTAATTTATTTATTAGCTGGTTTGTATTTTTTGAATATACTTCGGAGTTTCATTTTGATAACACCCCAAACAGCTTCGTTGAATATCCCTCCGCTCATCTTTGAGGCTCCTTCTTGTCTATCTGTAAATATAATAGGAACTTCTTTGATATTAAATCCTAGTTTCCACGATGTGAATTTCATCTCAATTTGAAATGCATAACCTTTAAGTTTTATTTTGTCTAGATTTATTGCTTCTAAAACTTTTCGAGTATAACACTTAAACCCTGCAGTTGTATCTCTAATTTTCAGCCCTGTTATAAATCGCACATAAGCCGAAGCATAATACGACATCAGTACTCTACCTATAGGCCAATTTACAACATTAACTCCAGATATATATCTCGACCCTATTGATAAGTCTGCACCTTGCTTACAAGCATCTAATAGTCTTATTAAATCTTGAGGATTGTGCGAGAAATCAGCATCCATTTCGCAGATATAATCATAATGATTCTTTAAAGCCCATTTGAATCCAGTAATGTAGGCTGTTCCTAAGCCTAATTTACCTTTTCTTTCTATTATATGTAATCGATCTTTGTATTGATTCTGTAATGATTTTATAATCTGAGCTGTTCCGTCAGGCGAATTGTCTTCTATAATAAGGAGTTCAAAATTCTCTTTTAACGAAAATACCGAATGAATCATTTTTTCAATATTTTCTTTTTCATTATAAGTTGGAATTATTACAAGATTCTTTGATGTCATCTATAATTGATCTTTATACTATTATATTCTTAGCGAAGATAAAACTTTTATTTCAAATTGTAGCTTATTTCGAAACGTTTAAGTAATGATCTACACGTTAATGTTTTAGTTGTTTTTTAAAATATTTTTGATTAAAGGTATTGGATTTGTGTTGTTATTTTATACATTTGCACTCCCGATTGAGGGATGCGTTCTTAAAAGCATTTAAACAAAAAAACGAGTTAGAATTTCTTTAAAAAACCAGAAAATTAATTTGGAAATTAGAAAATAAAGTTTGTATATTTGCAACCGCTTTCAGAGAGGGTGAGACGTTCAAAACAGAATTGAAAAAGAAGATGAAAAAATAAATATTTTTTCTTGGATAAAGCGAAAATTTAAATATCTTTGCAACCCCTAAGTAAATAGAGATAATGAGGGATTGGAATTAGGGGAAGTTTAAGATAGAGTAAGATAAAAAAGAATAGTTCTTTGAAAA